>NZ_CFQZWI010000006.1:0-59825 GCF_986127675.1 Holdemania sp.
CGTCAGTCAGGATGGGCTGACACTGCGCGCCCTGCAATACACCGCGGATCCTGCGTCGCATCGCTACGCTCTGGTCATCCACGGTTATACCTCGAATAAAGAAGCGATGCAGACGGAAGCCCGGCATTTTTCCCAGCTGGGCTACACGGTCATCACACCGGATAACCGCGCGCATGGCGAAAGCGACGGATCCTATATCGGGATGGGCTGGCTGGACCGCAAGGACCTTTTACTCTGGATCGATCAGGTTGTAAGCCAGGATCCGGATGCGGAAATCGTATTGTACGGCGTTTCGATGGGCGGGGCGGCCGTAATGATGACCGCAGGGGAAGCCTTGCCTTCCCAAGTCAAAGCGATCATTGAAGACTGCGGTTACACTTCGGTATATGATATGTTTAAAAATCAGCTGGATTACCGCTTCGGCTTGCCAGAATTTCCGTTTCTGGCAACCGCGGATATCATGACCGGGATTCGCGCCGGCTATCACTTCAAAGAAGCGTCAGCTGTAGAACAGCTGAAAAAGGCAGCAGTGCCGATGATGTTCATTCACGGAAGCAACGATACTTATGTGCCGACAGAGATGGTTTATCAGGTCTATGAAGCCTGCCCGACGGAGAAAGAACTGCTGATCATTGAAGGCGCGGCCCACGCGGCCAGCGCGGATGTAGACCCGACATTGTACTGGGATTCAGTCACCACTTTTCTGAACCGGTTTTTAAGTTAATGATGATTCCATCTGTCTGAGCCGCAATGCAAACTGACTCAATAAAAACATGTCTGCTTCAGAATTCTGTTTGCTTTTCTGAAAAGACATGTTTTTTTGTTTGTTTTTTGTACTCTAATTGATCAGTTCAATCCAGATCTTCCCCATTAGACGCAATGACTTTTTTATACCAGTCTGATTGTTCTGCGCATTCCAAGATATAAATATTGAAAAAGGAACGCCGCAGTTTTTTTTGCGAATTGGATTGTATGGGAATGAAGAAATTTCCTTCTTCTCGCTGATGCTTGAGTCATCTAGTAAAATTGACGGAACTGGCTGGCCTGATCCGCCGCCTGCCGCAGTCCTTTGATCATCTCCTGCAGCGAGCGGTCGTCGACATGGAAATCAAAGCGCAGGCGCACCCGCTCGCGCAGCGTTTCAAAGTCAGGCACTTCCCCCGATTGAAGCTGCACGCCCAGATATTCGATCACTTCGTTCATCTGCTTTTCACTTGGCATCCACTGCGCCTGCTTCAGGCAGAACTCTTTTTCATTCTCCGCGATCTCAAAGCCCGCCTTGCAGCGCGAGCACGCGATGCCCCAATGCTTGCCCCAGCGCACGACCGGCACGAAAAATACCGATACCTGCTGCGCCTGCTCAACTAAATAAAAATGGCTCAGTTTTCCACAATGCGGACAAACCCGAACTCCCAGATAAGCTTTTTTGCGATGCCCCGAACCGGCGCCGATCATGATGAACATGGCGTCCCTCCTTATCAGTCCCCAAATCTTTTCATTTTATTGATGGCGATGCTGCTTCTGCCAGGCTTCGATCTGTTCCATCCGCTCCTGAATCCGGCCTTCCCGGCCCTGCCGCGTCGGCACATAATACTTCCGGTTCAGCAAAGCGTCCGGCAGGCATTGCAGCGTCGTTAGTTTTTCCTCGGTATCGTGGGCGTATTGATACCCTTCGCCATAATGCAGCTCCTTCATCAAGGCGGTCGGCGCGTTGCGGATCGCTAACGGCACCGGCTCCGCGAGATGTTCCAGCGCATCCTTCTTCGCCGCTTCATATGCCATATACAAAGCATTGGACTTCGGCGAGAGCGCCATATAAACGACGGCCTGCGTCAGATTGACGCTGCACTCCGGCATTCCGTTGAAATGACATGCCTGATAGGCCGCCACCGCGACCTCCATTGCCCGGCTGTCCGCCATGCCGATATCCTCGCTCGCAAACCGCACGACCCGCCGCGCGATATACAGCGGATCCTCGCCCGCTTCCAGCATCCGTGCCAGCCAGTACACCGATGCCTGGACGTCGCTGTTGCGCATCGACTTGTGCAGAGCGGAGATTAAATTGTAATGCTCCTCCCCTTTTTTATCATACAACAACGATTTGCGGTTGATGCACTGTTCCAGATGCTCTTTGGTCACGACGATATCCTCGCCGTTCTTATCGCCGTTGAGCACAACCATTTCCAAAGTGTTCAGTGCGGTGCGTGCGTCGCCGTTGGCAAAATTGGCGATCATCCACAACAGATCGTCGTTCAGATCCACATGATAATTGCCAAAGCCCCGCGGATCCTTCAGCGCCCGCGCCAACAGCTCCATCAAATCCTCCGTTGCCAGCGCCTGCAGCACAAACACCTTGCACCGGGAAAGCAGAGCGGCGTTGATCTCAAACGACGGATTTTCCGTTGTCGCGCCGATCAGGATGATGCTGCCCTTCTCTACAAAGGGAAGGAAAGCATCCTGCTGAGCCTTATTAAAGCGATGGATTTCATCGACGAACAGAATTGTCTTCTCGCCCATCTGGCGGTTCAGCTCCGCTTTATTCATGACTTCTTTGATTTCCTTAATCCCGCTGGTGACCGCACTGAAATCCACGAAATGCGACTGCGTGCGCTCAGCGATGATCCGGGCCAGCGTCGTTTTGCCCACGCCCGGCGGCCCCCAGAAAATCATCGAGGACACCTGATCCTGTTCGATCAGCTGCCGCAGGATCTTTCCCTCGCCTAAAAGATGTTTCTGACCCGCGACTTCCTCCAGCGTTTTCGGCCGCAGCCGGCTGGCCAGCGGACTGTTCAGATCGCGATCATCAAACAACGATTTCTGTTCCATGAACATCGCCTCCTGCGCTTATTATACAACATTTTCAATCGTTTCCACGCGTGAGTTTGAATTTTATTCAACTTTACAAGTTAGAAGACAATCCGATCCTTTCCCTGACGTTTTCCCTGATACATCCGTTGATCTGCCAGCTCGACTACGGCTTCAAAGTCCGCGCCGATCCTTCCGTAAGTCAGACCAAAGGTCATGGTGACCCGGATCAGATGCCCGTCGTAAGAAAATGGATAACTGCGGATTTTCTCTGCCAGCGTTGCCAGTTTTCTCTCTGCCTCCGCCTGCGGCAGATCCGCCATCAGAATCAGAAACTCCTCGCCGCCCCAGCGGCAGACAAGCGCCGATTCCGTTTCCCGCATCAGCCGGGCAGTCGTTGCCAGCACATAATCGCCGCAGATATGGCCATAGGTATCGTTAACCTGTTTGAAATCATCCAGATCTCCCAATGCCACAGCCATCCATTTCCCCTGACTGGTTCTGAGCTGTTCCTGTAAGCCATACCGGGTCAGCGTCCCGGTCAGACGATCCATGAAGGCCGCTTCCTGCAGCTCTTTGTTCTTGCGCCGCAGCCGGCCCTGCGCCAGCGCCGATGATACGTTGAAGATCGAGGAAGACACAAGAATAATCGTAAAACACATGGCAGCGTTAAACAGGTAAATGCCGTTTACCAGACTGCCGGGAAGCGCTTGCGGCAGCCATATTCCCTGATCCGAGGTCAGCTTCAAAAATGCGAACACGCCGATTTCCAGCAGCGAAAAGAGAAACGGAACCGTGCTGTGGCGATAAGGACAGATATAAATCAGCGAAGCCATCGCGATCAACAACAGCGGCAGGCCGGTTTCCCACCCCAGCGCGTGCGTTCCCACAACAACGAAAACGCAGACTTCCAGGTGAATCAGGGCTACCGCCAGACGATAGCGGCCATAGAATACCAGCACAAGCATCGTCAGATAAAACACTGTGCTGCCAACGTTGTAAAACACCATTTCCGTCATGGTCAGCCAACCGCCCAGCGCGATGTAGAGCACGTGCACAAGCATTCCCAAAAGGATAATCCGCTGATAAACGCGGCGAATCATGCCTTGATTTTCAACTTTATTTTTTGCCATCCCGCCTCCGCTCCTTTCCCCTTTGCCTCCAACCGCAGGCGTTTCCGCTCATACAGCCCGGAAACAATCCGCTTCATGTCCGTCGATAAATCCGGCAGCCTCCAGAAAAGCCTGCACGGTCACCGACCCGAGAAACCGCATCCCCCGTTGTTTCATCTGCTTTGCCAACGTATCCGACCAGACGGTTGTCGCCGGATGCGGACAAGTCCGCAACAGGATCGGTTCCGGCGGCAGAATCGTCTGGATGAAAGCCAGGAACGTTCCATATTCCTGCTGGATCGCCAGAAAGCAGCGGGCGTTGGTGATCGCTGCCTGAAACTTGCCGCGATGCCGGATCAGCCGCGCATTTTGCATCAGGGCATCCAGTCTGGCTGAATCATACGCCGCGATTAAAACCGGATCGAACTGATCCATCGCTGCGCGGAAAGCTTCGCGTTTATGCAGCACGATCTGCCAGGATAAACCGGAATGGAATGATTCCAGAATTAACAATTCAAACAATTCCCGCTCACCGCGGACCGGCTTGCCCCATTCCTCATCATGATAGGTTTTCAACTGAGCGGAGCCGTTTTCCGCCCAGCCGCATCGTTTGTGTTCCATGAGCTTTCCTCACCCGGCAGCTGACGCCCGCCGTTTCTTCATCTTCTTTTATTATATCAGAAATGTTAATTCTGCCTTCTGACAATCGCTGATCTTACTTTCCTGATTCTTTTTTTTCTGAAATTTTGTTCGCCGCGCAAAAAAGGACAGCCGGTTGCGGACTGTCCAGAACTCTTACTTATCGCAGCGGGTCAGCACTGAGGTTACCTGATAGCCATGGTCGTTCAACAGCTTTTTCATCACCTCCGGCGCTACGCCGCGGGCACGGATGACGACGTCAGTCTGCGCGTCTTTGCGATAGACGGCCAGGTTGGTGATCTGCGCCATTTCATCAAAAAACAATCCGGTCAGATCGGCCAGCACGCCCGGTTTGTCTTCGACCGCGATCACATAGCGGCTGCCTTCCTCATAATACCCCAACAGGTCGATAAACGCCTCGAAAATATCGTTCTGTGTGATGATGCCGACGACTTTGCGGCCTTCGGTCACAACCAGACAGCCGATGTCGTGCTGCCGCATCAACACCGCGGCTTCTTCCAGCAGCGCGTCGGAATGAATCGTCACGACGTCTTTGATCATGACAGACTCGACGGTGCTTTTTGCCAGAAGATAATTCAGCTCATAGACCGACAGGCTGGTCGCCTTGCTCGGGGTGTTCTCCGCGATGGTACCCTCGGTGACCAGACCGACTAACTCCTGGCCGGCGACGACCGGAATGCGGTGAAAATCCCGCTCCGCCATCAGATCCAGAGCCGCGCTGATCGAGGTATCCTTACTGATGCAGTAGGGATTGGCTGTCATACGATCTTTCACCAACATAATGTTATCCTCCTAAATAGGCTTTCTTAATGTCTTCGCTGGCGGCTAATTCCGCGCCGGTGCCGCTCAGCACGACGCTGCCGGTTTCCAGTACATACGCCCGGTTGGCAATGCCCAGCGCCATCCTGGCGTTTTGTTCGACGAGCAGGACGGTCGTTCCCTGGGCGTTGATATCCTGAATGATTGAGAAAATTTCCTTGACCAGCAGCGGGGAGAGGCCCATGCTCGGCTCATCCAGAAGCAAAAGCTTCGGTCGGGCCATCAGCGCCCGGCCCATCGCCAGCATCTGCTGCTCGCCGCCCGACAGCGTGCCGGCCAGCTGCTTCATGCGCTCCGCCAGCCGCGGGAAGCGCTGGCATACACTTTCCAGATCACTTTGGATTCCGGCTTTATCCTTGCGCAGATACGCGCCCATCCAGAGGTTTTCCGCAACGCTCATATCGGGGAAAATCCGCCGCCCTTCCGGCACCTGCGTTATGCCTGCCTTAACGATATCGCGGGCATTCTTCTTCGTTATGGACTGGCCGAGAAATTCAATTTCGCCGCCGCTTTTTTTCAACAATCCGCTGATCGCGTGCAGCAGCGTCGTTTTGCCCGCGCCGTTCGCGCCGATTAAAGCCACGATCTCGTTTTCCTTCACTTCCAGGGAAACACCCTTCAAAGCTTGAATTACGCCGTAATGAACGCTTAAATCCGTAATTTTCAGCATCTTAATCCTCCCCCAGATATGCCTCGATGACGCGGCGGTTGTTTGTGATCGCATCCGGCGTCCCATGGGCGATGCACTTGCCGTAGTCCAGCACGTAGATCCGTTCGCAGATCTTCATGACCAGCGACATATCATGTTCGATCAGCACGACCGTTAAATTGAATTGTTCCTTGATCTGATGGATCAGCTCCGTCAGCTCGGTGGTTTCCTGCGGATTCATCCCGGCGGCGGGTTCGTCGAGGAACAGAATCTTCGGCTTCGCCGCCAGTGCCCGGGCAATCTCCAGCTTGCGCTGCTGCCCATACGGCAGATTCTTCGCCAGCGTCGTCTGTTTTTCCGCCAGGCCGACAACTTCCAGCAGTTTCACCGCTTCCTCCAGCACGCGCTGTTCCTCGCGGTAATAGGAAGGCAAACGCAGAATTGTCGCCAAGGTGGAATACTTCACCGACTTGTTCATCGCCAGCTTGACGTTGTCCAGCACGGTCATGTTTTTAAACAGCCGGATATTCTGAAACGTCCGCGCCAGCCCCAGGCCGGTGATCACATACGGCTTTAAGCCGCCGATGCTTTTCATCGTCCCCTCAACATTCAGTTCGATTTTGCCCTCGCTGGGATCATAGACCCCGGTCAGCAGGTTGAACAGCGTCGTTTTGCCCGCGCCGTTAGGTCCGATCAGACCGATCAGCTCGCGTTCCTCAATTTCCAGATTGACGTTGGACACCGCGGCCAGACCACCGAAGTTTTTCGTAAGGCCGCTGACTTTCAAGACCGTCATCCGCGTGCCTCCTTTCGTTTTCCAAACCGCTCAAACAGGCTGGAGAACGTAAATTCTTTCGTGCCCAACAGACCGCTTGGACGGAAGATCATGATCCCGACGAGCATTAAGCCATACAGGATCATCCGGATATCGGAGAACTGCTGCAGGACCGTATTGAGTACGCCGATCACACCGGCCGCAATAAACGAGCCGGTAAAGCTGCCCATGCCGCCGAAGACGACGAGCACGAGAATATCAATCGACTTGTTAAAGGTGAACATCTCCGGTTTGATGACGTAGAACGCCCCGGCATACAGCGCACCGGCCACGCTGGCGATCATCGCGCCCAAGACAAACGCCATGATTTTATACTTCGTCGTATTGATGCCCATCGCTTCCGCCGCAATTTCATCCTCGCGCACGGAGATGCACGCGCGGCCCTGGGCAGACCGGCAGAAGTTCAGGATGATGATCGTGCAGATCACCACTGCCGCAAAGATAACCTGCCAGCTGATCAGTTTCGGCAGGATCAACCCCGCCGCGCCGTTGGTAATCTTCATATTCAAGATAAGGATGCGGATGATTTCGCCGAAGCCCAGTGTGGCAATCGCCAGATAATCCCCGCGCAGGCGCAGCGTCGGAATCGCAACGACTAACGCCACCACGCCGCTGATCACAATGCCGATTCCCATGCCGAGCAGAATCCCGCCCAGACTGGCGGAGAACTGCTTGACCGCAACCCCGGCACAATACGCGCCGATGATCATAAACCCGGCATGGCCAAGCGAGAACTGACCGGTCACGCCGATGATCAGGTTCAGGCTGATCGCCAGAATGATATTGATGCCGATCGTCATCAGTACGGTCAGGTAAACGTTGTTGATCACCCCGGCGCTGATTAACAATGAGATTAAGCCGTAGCTGCCCGCAATCAGAACAAGCCAGCAGGCATTCTTTTTATTCAACAGGTTCTTCATGCGCTTACACCTTTTCCTTTACATTTTTACCGAGCAGCCCGGCCGGTTTGACGACCAGAATGATGATCAGGATGATGTAAACGACGGCATCCTTATATAAAGAACTGCCGTAGCCGCTGACCAGCGTTTCGACAATGCCGATGAAGAAACCGCCGAACATCGCCCCGGGAATAATGCCGATCCCGCCGAAAACCGCGGCGATAAACGCCTTGACGCCCGGAAGCATACCCATCAGCGGATTGATGGAATTATAATACAGACCGACCAGCACGCCGGCCGCCCCGGCTAATGCCGAACCGATCGCAAACGTATAGGAAATCGTCATGTCGACGTTGACGCCCATCAGCCGCGCCGCGTCCGCGTCCACCGACACCGCCCGCATCGCCCGGCCGACCTTCGTCTTGCGCACGATGAATTGAAGCAGAAGCATCAAACCGATCGTCGTCGCGAAGATCGCGATCTGCTGGGTTGTGATCATCACATCGCCGATCATGATCTTCTGATTGGCCAGCACCTGCGGGAAAGTTTTAACGCCGGTGCCCATGACCTTCTGCGTGCTCGCCTCCAGAAAATAGCTGACGCCGATCGCCGTGATCAGCGCCGTAATCCGCGTCGCGTTGCGCAGCGGCTTGTACGCGATCCGTTCGATGACGACGCCGATTAAAGCACAGACCGCCATCGCGGCCACCAGCGCCGGAAAAAAGCTCATGCCTAACTGCGCCGTGCAGATAAATCCGATATACGCCCCCAGCATATAAATATCCCCATGGGCAAAGTTGATCAGTTTAATGATGCCGTACACCATCGTATACCCCAACGCGATCAGGGCATAGATGCTGCCCAGCGACAGCCCGTTGATCAGCTGCTGCAAAAACTGGGTCATAGTCCTCTCCTCCTTTTCTCAATGGGAAAAAATAGGAGAACTGCTTCCCCTATTTCTATCCGTTGTTTGCTTTGCCCGTTAATCCAACTTTGGCGTGACCGCGACCGCGTCCGTCTGAACGCCGTCGACCAGATTGACGACCAGCACCGGTTTGATCGGCGTGTGCGTCGGATCAAAGGTAAACGAACCCGTAACGCCGTCAAAGCTGATCTTTGCCAGCGCCGCCTGCACCGCCGCGCCGTCCGTGGATCCGGCTTCTTCCATGGCCTGGATCAGAACGTTCGTCGCATCATAGGCCAACGCTGCGAACATATTCGGTTCTTCATTATATTCCGCTTTGTACGCGTCGATAAATGCCTGCAGCTTGTCCGAAGCGCCAACCGTCGTGTAAGCGGTCGTGAAATAAACGTCGTTCAGGTTCGTTGCGCCGCCCAGTTCCACCAGCGTTGTGGAATCGAAACCGTCAGAGCCGACCACCGTCTGGTTCAGCCCCATTTCCCGCGCCTGCTTGATGATCAAGCCCGCTTCGTTGTAATAGCCCGGGATATACAGGACGTCGAAGTCCATTCCCTTGATCTTGGTCAGGACGGAGGAGAAATCCGTATCCTTGCTGACATAGTTTTCCTTGCCGACGATCGTTCCGCCCAGCTTGGTAAACTGCTTTTCAAAGGCTTCCGTCAATCCCTTGGCATAATCGGTTGTGGAATCGCCGTAAATGACGGCTTTGGTCTTGCCCAGCGTATCATAAGCATACTGCGCCATCGCCGCGCCCTGATAGGAATCTTCAAAGCAGACGCGGTAAACATAATCATACGGCGCGCTGGACGCATCGTCCGGGTTGGTCAACGTGACGTTATTCTGCGTCGCAGAGGGGGAAAGCACCGGAATCTTCGCGTCGTTTAAAATCTGATAGGAAGCCGCGCTGGCACCTGAGGTTGCCGGACCAACAACGCCCGCCACGCCGTCGTTAACCAGCTGCGCCGCTAAGGTTACCGCTTCTGTTGGATCCGATTTATCATCATATTTGACATAGCCATATTTTTCACTCCCGGCTGCCGCGTTGGCCTGCTTAATCGCCAACAATGAGCCGTTGAGTTCCGCTTTGCCATAATCCGCCACTTCGCCGGTCAGTTCATAGTGCAGACCAATCTTCACAGCCCCCGCTGTATCTGTACTACCCGCTTCCGGTGTTGTTGTACCGCTGTTTCCGGATCCGGAATTTCCGCATCCGCTCATGGAAGCCGCCATCATCAAGGCAACGGCGCCCATGAATACTTTCTTCATCGTATTCATCATTTCATCTCCCGTTTCTTTCTAAAACCGCCTGGTAAAAGGTTATAGTGGTTTTATTATAGCGCCGGCCCGGTCTGATTACAACCTCTTTTTTCATTTTTACAATTTGTTTTCATGAAAGTATTTTCAGTTTTGTTAAGAATTTGAATCTTTTTTCTTTTTCTACTTCCGACTTCCTCCTTATCGCTTATAATGAAGAAAAGGGAAGGAGTGAATTTCGATGATTCCGGATATACAATTAATAAGGAAGGAATTAATCCTGCGGAAAGAATCCGAGGCGTTACAAAAAGAAGTTGAAACTTTACGGACCGAACTGTTGGCCGCTGAATATGAGGCAGATCATGCTTCCAGCTGGTTTACGGCGAAAAAGAAACAAGCTTTGATCCAGAAACGGGATATCGTACAAAATCAGTTAACACTTAAAGAAGAAAAGCTATTGCACTTTTCCATCGCTTCGCTGCGCTGCCTTGCCGACCAATGTCAACTATTGAACGATAAACATCATTCCACAACTTCTAAGAGACTGGCGGAAATTCTCAATTTCGCTGTCAGAACCGAGCTTTATCTCACAGCGTTAACTGAACTGGACAATGCTTTGAACGAATGTTTTGTGGAACAGATCAATGTCCGCGATCAGGCTGCCATCACGAATAAAACGATTAATCTGTCGCCAGTGCTGCCGCTTCTGCCGGGTTTTCTCGATCATGACGCGCGCTACCGGAATCAACTGCACGAGTTCAATCAGAAATCATTACTGTCTCAGCCTCTGCGTCTGCGCCGCCTGGATTTTACGCGGCTGTCAGCAATGGATAAACAGAGCGAGCTGCGTTTTTTCGGCAAACAGTGCCAGCCTTTAAAAGCAGACCTGCAAACCATTCTGCGAAAGCTGGAAGACCAGGCGATTTGTTTCACTTCCGAACTAGCAAAAAACTTGGAGTCCTGTTCAAAATGCGCTGGATCCCAGAATTAAATTTCAGCATACGCCGCCGGGATTAAGGTTATCCGGGCCTGTCCTTCGCCGCTTTTCTCATATTTTCAATACGATTTGAGCTATCCAGATTCTTGTCAAAAATCAGAAGTCTTGGTATAATATCTGGGTATGCGCGTGTGGCGAAATTGGTAGACGCACCAGACTTAGGATCTGGCGGTTCATCCATGGGGGTTCGAGTCCCTTCACGCGCACCAGATATGAAAAAAGGGCTGTAACGTCAAGAAAAATTCTGAAAGTTACAGCCTTTTGATTTGCAAAGAGGCTTTTTCCGCATCAACTAAAGATAGTAATCAAGTTGCCATTCATAAATCCATTTGTTTCTATTTTATTTTTTAACTAAAGAATCAATAACCAGTTTATTTAAAAAGAATTATTTTTTGACTTATTTGTTAAAGAGGAACAATAAAAATTTTGCTCACCTTAAACTTGAAGTTCCATTCTATCAATGTCCTATATTCAAGACCTTTACTAAAACTCATTTCCAGTTTCAAATATCATTAAAGATGCAAGAGTCCGCCTGATTTTCCTGATTTCTCCCTATCCTTATTTAAGTACTTTTGACTTTTATCACCTATTGCTCTGCTGAAGAAACTTTACAACATAATATCAAGATAATACAATTACAAAAAGGGAGTTGGAGGAATTTCTATGGCCAGGCGAAAAAATATCACCAAAAAAAAACAAAATTATTTTTTCTTTTTGTTTTATTTAGTTTTCTAATTTATTATCTTACTTCATCACCTGTAGATGTAGCAAAGCATATTGAAATTCGAGTATATGACGAAGGAATCACTGCAATATTTGATTATAGACTGCCTATTACTTATAAAAATTTTAGTTATAACGATACAAATTTTAATTATGGCGGCAGTACCATCTATGTAATTAGATTAGAAAATGCAAAACAAAACTTTGATATCAACAAATTTAATATCTCCTATTCTGAAAATTTTTATTCATTGAAGCGCCATCAACGTTTCTACAATTCTAAATCATATAAAATTAATTATCAAGATCAATCATTTAAGGACTATCTCCATTACACAGGAATTAGAGTGCCTTATGATAATATGAATAGAGCTAATCCCTAATTAATAACTTATGCGAAACACAAAATTCAATTTTAGATCAGCAGCGGAAGCAGCGGATTTTTCATAATTTGAATATCGGTTTTCTCATCTGACAACCAGGACAAAAGAAACCGACTGCGCAGCGTTTTGCACCCGCCTTTTTATTGCTGGAGATCAGCGAAGAATTCGAAAATCTGTTTCTTTCCGAACTTCTTTACAGGATCTCCTGTACATTGACGATCTCCCTGTCCCATCCTGTTTGTTGGAATTTCCCAGGAAATAAATTTGATCGTTTCCAGCTTGAAATTCCTACCCGGGAGCGTATAATACTTAAATGACTTAAGGGGGAACTTTTTACTGTGAAAAAATCTTACGCCGTGGATATGGTCAACGGTCCACTGTTGAGCCGCATCCTCATCTACGCCTTTCCTTTGATTTTGTCCGGCGTCCTGCAGCTGTTATTTAATGCTGCGGATATCGTTGTCGTCGGAAAATTCACCGGCAGCCACGCTCTGGCCGCCGTCGGCTCCACCAGCGCTTTGATCAATCTGTTAGTCAATTTATTCATCGGGATATCCATCGGCACCAACGTCATGGTCGCCCGCTATTGCGGAGCACGGGACTGGCAAAACTGCGAGGACACCGTGCATACCTCGATCGCCATTTCCATCATCGGCGGCATTCTGATGATCTTTGTCGGCGTTTTGTTCGCCCGGCCGTTATTGGAATTAATGGGTACGCCAGCCGACGTCATCACGCACTCCGTGCTGTATATGCGGATCTATTTTCTCGGCATGCCGGCGTTTATGATCTATAACTTCGGCGCGGCGATTCTGCGTGCAATCGGCGATACCAAACGGCCGCTGTACTTCCTGACGATTGCCGGCGTTGTCAACGTCATCTTCAATTTGTTTTTTGTCGTTGTCTTCAACATGGGCGTCGCCGGGGTCGCGATTGCGACGGTAATCTCGCAGGCGATCTCTGCGGTTTTAATCCTGATGTGTCTGTTGAAAATGGACGGCATGTGTCAGCTGCATAAAGAAAAGATCAAGCTGCACGGCGCGAAAGTGAAGGAAATGCTGCGGATCGGCATTCCGGCCGGTTTGCAGGGAATTGTATTCAGCATTTCCAACGTGCTGATCCAGTCGTCGGTCAACTCCTTCGGCTCCATCGTCATGGCCGGCAACACCGCCGCCAGCAATATCGAGGGCTTCGTCTATACCGCAATGAACGCGATCTATCAGACCTCGTTAAGCTTCACCAGTCAGAATCTGGGCGCCGGCAATACCGCGCGGATTAAGAAAATTCTGTGGTGCTGCCTGGGCATTGTCACGGTGATCGGGCTTGTGCTGGGCCAGGGGGCATACCTGCTTGGCCGGCCGCTGCTTTCGATTTACTCCTCCGATCCGGCCGTCGTCGATTTCGGTCTGGTCCGGCTTTCGATCGTCAGCGCTTCCTATTTCCTGTGCGGTTTGATGGACGTCTGCTGCGGAAGCATTCGCGGTTTAGGCTATTCGATCATGCCGATGCTTGTGTCGCTGACCGGAGCGTGCGCCTTCCGCGTGCTGTGGATTTTTACGATTTTCCAGGTTGAACATACGCTGTTCAGTCTGTATATCTCCTATCCGATTTCGTGGATTCTGACGTTTGCGGTGCATATTCTCTGCTTCGTTTACGCTTACCGCAAATTGATGAAATCGAAGCTGGATCTTCAATCCGCCGAAGCCTGAGGCATGCCCCTGAGCTGATGATTGAACCCGCTTTCGATCCGGCGCTTCCAAAAATTTTCATGATTTGATCACGATCTTAGACTACACAATTTTCAAAATGTGTGGTCTTTTCTTTTCCGGCGAATCATCTTTTTATTTTTTTCCAAAAGAAGACTTTACTTGACACGAGGTTCACGGTAAAGTAGTAGCGTCTGGTTTTTCTTAATGAGATGTACTGACATCATAAACTAGAAGAATCAGAGTTAAAAATAAGTGGGGGACTTGGTTATGAAAACAATCATTACAACTGAAAGCTGTTCCGACATCCCGGCTTCCATGCTGGAAAAATTAAATGTTCCCATGGTGCCTTTCAGCGTCAACTTCCCGGACCGGACAGTCCTTGACGGCGAACTTCCAATTCAGGAAATTTACGACTTTTACGAATCCACACGGCAGATCCCGAAAACATGCGCGGTCAGTCCGTATCAATACAGTGAGTTCTTCAATCGACTGCTGGAAGATCCGGAAGTGGAAATCGTCCACATCGGGTATTCCTCGGCATGCTCGTGTTCTTTCCAGAACGCCCTGATCAGCCTGCAGGACTGCGACGAATCGCGCATTCATTTAGTCGACTGCCTGAACGTTTCCGGCGGGTTCGGCTTGTTGACGCTCAAAGCAGTGGAGCTGCATACGCGCAATCCGCAATGGAGCGCCGCGGAGCTGGCGGAGGAAGTTCGCAAATGGGTGCCGCGGATCAAGACATTGTTCATTCCGGAAAAGCTCGATTTCCTGGCGGCCGGCGGCCGCGTCAGCAACGCTGCAGCGCTGGGTGCTTCCCTGCTGCGGATTAAGCCGCGCATCGACATCCTCAAGGGCGAGCTGATCAACACGAAGAAGTATTACGGTACGATGAAAAAAGCGGCGTCCCAGATGGTGGAGGATTTCCTCAGCGAAGAACCGCTGGACCGCACGATGGCGCTGATCATCTATGCCAAAGGCGCCGACCCGGATTTGTTGGAACGGCTGCGTCAGCGCGTGCTGAACGACGGTTTCCAGGAAGTGCTGGTGTTTGAGCTGGGCGCGGTGATGACCGTGCACGGCGGCAAGGGTGCGATGGGCATTACCGGATTCCGCAGCGAAGCGGCAAACTAAAGATCGCCCTGCATTCGCAGAGAATGGCAGACGAAGGGGCAGATGTACCGATGGTTCCAATCCTTGCGGACAGTTTGTTTTCCGATATGCCTGGATCTGCCTCTTACAATATAAACAACACGATTCTTATCCGGCGGACAAAGCTTCCAAAGCAATCGCCTTTACGACCGAACGTCAACGTTCGGTTTTTTTGACAACGTCCGCTGAACCCTTCCTTTCGTCTTCCGGTTGTTTCCTTTTTGACCTGTATTTTACTTTATACCCTGAAATTATCGAATTTAATTAAAATTATTGATCATTTTCCGATCAATTTTCATTCTACGGATTTCCACGATCCGTTTACCGGAATTAAGCTTTTATTCCTTATAAATTGCAGTATAATAAAAGTAACATCCTTTGTGTCCGGTAAGACTGAATCGGGCAAACGCCGCGCAGGCACCCGATTGATGGAAGAAAGCGGTATTGTTATGAAAAACAATAAGATTTCGTATTCCACCCGTTTTTTGCTCATTCCTTTAATCCTCTCTTTAATCCTGACCGGGATTCTTTCGTTGTTCACGATCCGCAATCTTCAAGGCAACGCCCGTGTCATTAACTATACCGGCATTGTGCGCGGCGCAACGCAGCGGCTGGTCAAACAGGAACTGAATCACCAGGCGGACGACGCGATGATTGAGAAAATCGACGGGCTGCTGAACGAACTGGAAACCGGCGAAGGTCCCGACGCTTTAATCCGTCTGGATGACAAAGCGTTCCAGGCTCAGATCAAACAGATGCGCAACGCCTGGGCGCAGATGAAAACCGCCATTTATGATTTCCGCAAAGGAGGTTCCGCCAGCGAACTTTATGCTCTGAGCGAAACCTATTTCGATCTGGCCAACGACGCTGTCAGCTATGCTGAAGCTTATACCGAGGCCAGCGTTCACAACGCCCAGATTTCTCTGCTTTTAGTCAATGTTTTTTTCCTGCTGATCACGCTTGTCTTGTTATATTTCAGTCATCTTCAGCACAAGCGGCAGAAACGTCTGGAACTGGAGGAACTGGAAACTCGCCGCAAACAGGAGGAACTGGATCAGCTCAACCGGGAGCTGCAGGCTCCGATGAATGAAATCAGCGAGCTTATTTACATTTCCGATCCTGAAACCTATGAATTGTTATTTATCAATGAAAGCGGCCGCAAAGCCTTCAACATTGATTCGATCGAAGGAAAAAAATGTTACAAGGTCTTGCAGGGATTAGATCAGCCCTGCTCCTTCTGCACCAACGCCGTCCTGAAAGAGAACGAAACATACAGCTGGGAAATCAATAATGCCCTGACCCATTGTCACTATCTGCTTAAAGACCGGCTCATCACCTGGAACGGCCGGCGGGCACGGCTGGAAATCGCGTTTGACACGACCAAAAGCGAAGAAGAAAAACAACGCTTAAAAACGATGCTTGATAATGAAAAACTGATCGTGGACTGCGTTCGCGAGCTTTACGAGGATGAAATGCTCGAATCGGCGATTCCGGAAATGCTGCGCCGGCTGGGTGAATTCATGGAAGCGGAACGAATTACACTGTTCTCCCTCAGTCCGGTCCGGCTGACGATTACCTCGCGCTGGTCCGCTGAGGGCGCTTCTGAAATTGAAATGCTTTCCGACCTGAAAGTCCGGCCGTTTTACAACCGCTGGCTGAAACGGCTGCGCGAGGATGAATCGTATGTCGTCGAAGATGTGGAGCAATTAAAAACACCGTTCCCAGAAGAATACAAGCTGCTTCACGCTTACGGCGTCCAGCAGCTGATCATTCTCTCCCTTGAGGTGCGCGGCGAAGTCGTCGACTGCATCTGCATCGACAATCCGGCTTCGGGCAAGCTGCAGAACTCGATCATCGTCTTGCAGACGCTGCGTTACTTCCTGCTTCTGGCCCGTCATCGCGCCATTGATAAAGCCAAGCTGGCGCAGCTCAGCTACACGGACAGCCTGACCGGCCTGTTCAACCGCAACCGTTATATTCAGGACCTGGATAAAAAGATTTCAGCTCCGCAGCCGGTCGGCGTTCTGTTTGTCGATCTGAACGGATTAAAAGAAATCAACGATCAGTTCGGGCATGACCGCGGCGATGAAGTCTGCGGACCTGTTCCGATCACCTGCGGGCCTGCTTCGCTCCGGATTCCTGCTACCGCATCGGCGGTGATGAATTCGTCGTTCTGACGCACGATTTATCCGAAGAAGAATTCTTCGATCAGGTGCATCATCTGCGGCTGCGGCTGCAGGACAATACCAGGCTGCACTTGGCCGTCGGTACCCATTGGGCGCTCAGCGGTTCTCAGCTTCCTTCCGCCATCAAAGCCGCGGATGAAAAGATGTATAAAGATAAAAAGGCTTATTATTACCATGCCTCGCAAACAGGACGCTACCGTCACCATACGGATGAAGTTCTGCCGTTAGCCAATTTGAATATCTTGCGTCAAAAGATCAATGAAAGTCGCTTTCTCGTATACTTCCAGCCAAAAATTGCGATTGACTCCGGGCTTTTGGTCGGCGCTGAAGCGTTGGTCAGATATCAGCTGGACGATAATTTAATCCTGGCTCCCAACGCCTTCATTCCGCTGCTGGAAGAAACGCAGACAATCAGTCAGATCGACTTCTTCGTCTTTGAGTTTGTGTGTCTGCGGCTGCAAAAATGGATTCATGAAGGTCGGGCAATATCGCCGGTTTCCGTTAACTTCTCACGCTACACCGTTCTGGAAGAGACGTTTTGCCAACGTCTGGCCGAGCTCAGCGATCACTATCAAATTGAACGGAATCTGTTGGAAATTGAAATCACTGAAAACGCGCTGGATGTTCGCGAAGAAGATCTGCGCAGGATCATTGATACTGTGCGGCGCTTTGGATTCAGTGTGTCGATCGACGATTTCGGCGTTGAATTCTCCAATCTCTCGCTGTTTTCCGGGGCAGACTTCGACATTCTCAAGCTGGATCGCAGCTTGATTCAGGACATCGCCGTCAACGAAAAAGCGCGGGCACTCATCCAGGCGATGAGCGACGTCTGCCTGAAAATGAATATCAAGCTGGTAGCGGAAGGCGTAGAAACGGAAGAACAACTGAACATCTTGAATCAGTGTCATGTCAATATTGCGCAGGGCTTCCTGTTCTCCAAACCGATTCCCGTCGCCGATTATGAAACGAAATATTTGCCGCTTCCCGATGCAGATCTCAACGGCGGACAGGACAAATGTTAATTTTTTTAAACACGCTCCCTCGGAATGAACAGCCAGGCTATGGGCTTCGCCCACGCTGTTTTCAAGGGAGCTTTTTCATCCGTCAACGATACGCAAAAACGCAGCGTTTCCGCTGCGTCGGACTTGCTTTTTCAGCTGTTCTGCGGGATCTGACGTCTTTGCTTTCCGGTGGTTTCCGCAGCGCGATTTCAGCGCCGGAGTTCGTTCATAATTTGAACTTATCGGAAATAAATTCGCCGTTCATCCCCGGATGCAGGTACTCGTAGTGAATCAGTCGATCTTCTTTTCGATCATTTCCAATTCCCGTTCGTGCTGTTCCTGTTTCATTTCCCAATGGATCAGGATGGACAACGCGACGCGCATCACAATGACGCCGCCGACCATCATCAGCTCGCTGACTTCTTCCAGAGCGATGGTCTTGAGAATCTCCGCGCCTAACAGAAAGGAAAGACCGGTTGAAAATCCCTTCAACAGATCCAACGCAACGTTGTCGTCTTTTTTGAACAGAGAAATTGCACCCTTGCATCCAGCGTAGATGATCATGACTAACGCCAGCAGTTCAAAAAATAAGACCGCGACTTCGCCGCCTTTTAAAATAAATTCTTTTAATTGCAACATCTTCCTCAACTCCATCTTTTAGTTTACCATGACCAGCTTCGGATTCCAAGCGAAAGCGCTTAGATTCGAACATTATTTTACGCAGGTAAAGTGAAGAAATGGATGATTCAGTCCTTATTGGTCGAAAACCCAACAAGGAAAAGGCTGTGCGCCAAGGGAATAGATTGAGGTAAACTCGCTTTAAAGCTTAGTTCTGCACACAATTCCAGATTAAAAAGAATGCACGGCTCATGCAAAGCTTCCATTCAAAAAAACTGAGGCTTTTTTCTTTGCAAATAAAATAACTTTTGATCATTTTCTTAAGAAATAATTTCCCCTTTTGCGCCATGGTAACGCGGGTCAGGCTTTGAGAACTGCGGATGTCCCTGCGAAGAGAAGCAAACCTTCATTGCAGCTCCAGTTCAAATAGATATCCGGTCAACAGGGACAAGATTGTACGTTATTTACAGAATTTATGTTGTATTTTTTCAATGAGTTGAATATAATTTTCATAGTTAAGCCGGAGAACTTCTTTTCCCCTCACAAATCCAATCTATTTCAATCATAAGAACGGATGTGAACAATATGCAGAGAAAAAGCTGGAAGAACAGCTCGCTGCTGCTTCTTGGAACCGCAGTATTCGCAGGTCTTGTTTTCATACTATTCAGCACTTATCAAAGCTGGCTGAACGTCAAGTTTGAGCAGCAGATCATGGAAAACTACACCGCCTACATTGAGAGCGAAGGCGCGCAGTTTTCAGGAGCGCTCAGCGATATCGAGGGAACGCTTCAAACGCTGGCCGCATTGCTTTCCCAACAGCCGCAAACTCCGGATCAGGCGGAACTTGAGCCGGCGCTGAGGTTGTTGTCCGCGCAAAATGCTCATTTTAATGTTCAGATGCGAACACCTTCAGAAATGTCGTTAACTCCAATCCAAAGGAAACTGCTGGAACACAACGAGACAGTTGTCACTTCAATGGAAACGTCCAATTCCGGAGGTTCCTTTCTGCGCGTTCTGATCCCCATACTTCATCATTCGCAAATCGACGGCATCCTTGAGGCCTCGGTCGATGTGACTCAGCTGCTTCAGAAAAGTCAGTCGCAGCGGATTCAGACGCCGTTAAACAGCTGGATCGTGGAATCCGACGGTTCCAGCGTCTATACCAGAAACGCAAACGAGAGCGCTTATGTCAATCTCTACGCGCTGATCGAAGGCAATCCCAATTCGGAAACCACGCGGCAGCAGGTCCGCGCCTGCCTGCAGGCAGGCAATTCCGGTACGTTCCGGGTTCAAACACGGCAGGAAGGGACGCTGTACGTATCGCTGACCCCGCTGAAGACCGGCGGCTGGACGCTGGTAAATTTCACCCAGGCTAATGAAGCCTCTGAGAACTCGCAGATGATTCTGCTTTTCACAATGCGGATCGGGTTATTCCTGATTCTGACAACCGCCGCCATGGCTTATCTGGTTTACGTGCTCCTCGCACGCCAGCGCCGTCAGATCAATCTCGAACAACGCCGCTACACCTTCCTCTCACGGTTTTCCGACACGTTGATTTTTGAGTATGACGTCTTGGAGGATATGCTGGAACTGACCGGCAACGCTCAGAAAATTCTGCCGGTCAAAGAACTCTCGGCCAGACATGTGAAAAAGAACCATGCGTTGACGCCGTTTATTCATGCCGAAGATTTTTACAAGATTGAGGAAGCCTTCAAGACTGTCCACCGCTTTCAGGAATTCGGTTCCGTTGAGCTGCGGATCAAAACCCGCGACGGCAGCTATCATTGGTTCAACTGTCAATTTCAGGCCGTTTATGAACGTTATCACCGCGATCCGGTGATGATCATCGGCAAGCTGACTGATATTCAGGAACAGAAGCATATTGAGCGTCAGCTGATCGAGGAATCAAGCTGCGATGGCCTGACCTCCGTTTTAAACAAGAAAGCCGTTGAACGCCGGATTCGTGAAGAACTGAGCGAGAAGACGGAAGGTTGTCTGCTCATGATCGATCTCGACGATTTTAAAATCATCAACGACGAACTGGGACATGTTGCCGGGGATCAGGTATTGGCAGCCATCGGCGTTTTATTAAAAACCTGCTTCCGCCAGAATGATTTGATCGGCAGGATCGGCGGCGATGAATTCGTCGTCTTCCTTCATTCCATTAATCCGACGGTGATCCATCAAAAAGTAAAACAAATCAACAAGACCTTGCCCAAGCTGCTGCATCGGGAACAGATTCCGGCCGTGGTTACGCTGAGTATCGGCGCGGCCATCAGCCGTCCGGGCGATACCTATCGGCAACTGTTCAGCCGGGCTGATCAGGCGATGTACTGCGCCAAGCAGCGGGGGAAGAATCAATTTCATCTGGAAGTTTCGTCCGCCGAAAGTGCTCGGGAAAAAGAGCCGGCGGAAATAAAAACTACCCGATAAAAACAGCCGCGGCTGCTTTTATCGGGTCTTTTATAAAGCTTCAATTTTGCATGGCTGAAAATACATACTCCGCAATGATCCGCTTTATCGGATGGCGGCTGTTATACAGTCATGCCCAGACGTTCGATTTCCCGGCGCAATTCCTGAATCCAGCGCTGGCGCTGCTGGGAAGAAATTTGTGCCTGCGGGCCATGCAGAACCGCTTTTGGCGTCAGCCAGATCGGTCCGGGCTGCGGCGTATCGCCGGTGCGGCGAGGGAACAGATGCCAGTGCATGTGGACGCTTTTGCCGATACCCAACAACTCGTAATTCATTTTCTCCGCATGAAAAACCGTCGCCACCGCCTGCGCTGTCAACGCCATTTCATTAAGAAACTGAGTCCTAAAACCCGGCTCGAGATCAAACAGTTCCACAGCGTGGATTTTGCACAAAAATAAGGTATAGCCCCGAATGTATTGATCGTCGCCCAACACGACATAGCCGGTCGGCAGCTCCGCGACCAGATTGGGATTCTCTCCCCGGGCGCTCAAACGCAGACGGGCGCAGACATCGCACTCCTCGTCGTTCAGCCAGGTTGTGGAAAATGCTTGTTTTAATTCCATCTTCTAAGTTTCGCTCCTTTGCCATAAACTGTCCTGGAAAGCAGATATTAAAAAATCCGCAGCGGCGACCTGCACGCCTGTTCCGGCAGTCTGTTCCTTTCCGCAGGCTGATGCGCCGCTGTTCACGCTTTCCACACTTGTTTTCAGGATAGCGGATTCCCGCAGGGAAGACAAGCTCAGCCCGAAAATCGTCAGATATTTGTCAGAAATTAAAAAGTCAGGCTTCACAACGGCAAACCTGACTTTTAATCTCATCCTTATTTCGCAATATAAACCGTAACGCCTTCCTTGATCGTTTCCAGCACCGCAATCGCGCCGATTTCCTCAACCGGACAGCTCAGCGGGTTCTCCTTTAGAATCACCAGATCGGCCAGCTTGCCTTCCTCCAGCGTTCCCTTACGCGCTTCCTCATGGTATTGCCAGGCTGCGTTGATCGTGACGGCCTTTAACGCTTCCAGCGGCGTGATTCGTAATTGAGGATTGAGCTGCTTTCCGCCTCTGGTCACCCGACGGCAGGCACATTCGACGCTTTCCAGCATATTGGGCATGATGACCGGCGTATCCTGATGCATCGTCACATTCAGCCCCTCGTCGATCGCCCAGCGCATCGGACTGATGTTGCCACCGCGTTGGAGCCCGAAGTTGCGCAGATGGATATCACCCCAGTACCAGCAATGCGCGGTGAAGAACGACGCCGTCATGTTCAGCGCCTTCATTCGCGCCAGCTGATCAGCCCGGACCAGCTGCGCATGGATCATCACCGGCCGCAAAGCTTCCGCTCCCGGATGCCGGGCCTGTTGGCGCTGCGTGCAGCGGATCAGCTGTTCCGCGGCCGCATCCCCGTTGCAATGGGTCAGCAGCTGCCAGCGATGGCTCATGGCCTCGTCGATCATCGCATCGACCTGTTCGTCGGTATACACCGGGTAACCGCAATATTGCGAATCTGTGTCAAGGTAAGGTTCGCTCATCCAGGCCGTCCGCCCTTGCGGGGAACCATCCAGGAATATCTTGACGCCGCCGATCCGCAGCCGGTTCTGATATCCTTGGGCATAATCCGGATGCTCGCTGATCAGCGCTTCATTCTCCTTAAGATCCACATAGCTGACGACATCGACCTTCAGCCGTTTCCGTTCGGCCATCGCCTGCAGCATCGCCCAGTCCGGACGCTTTGTGATCCCATCCTGCACCGTAGTGACGCCGCAGGATAAATACTTTTTTTGCGCCTGATCCAGCTGATCCAGCAGCTGATCAATATCCGGAGCCGCCATTCCCCGCGACAGCTGCGTAAATGCCGTTTCTTCCAGATATCCATCAGGCTTCCGGCTGCCCGCTTCCCGGCCGATCCGTCCGCCTTCCGGATCCGGCGTGGACGCGTCAATCCCCAGCTGTTTCAGCGCCGCGGAGTTCACGACGCCCATGTGGCCGGAAGCATGCGCGATTAAGATCGGATGCGACTCGCTCACCGCGTCAAGTTCTGCCCGGGTCGGATGCCGTTTCTCCCTCAGAAAATTATGATCATAACCAAATCCCTGAATCCACGCGCCCTCCGGCAGCTGCCGCTCGATGAGAAAATCCCGGATTTTCTTCTGCAGCTCGCCGATGGACGCCACATCGTCAAAATGCACGAGATTGACGGTCTGGGCCAGCGCCGTGATGTGGCTGTGGGGATCAATGAAGCCCGGCAGCATCGTATGCCCCGCCAGATCTCTTTCTTCCAGCTTCTCCTGCGGATGCGCCGCCTGCCAGTTCCGCGCCTGATCCAGCGAACCGACCAGCACGATCCGCCCCTCCTTCTCAATTAACGCCTCTGCCATCAGATCTTTCGCCATCGTCACAATCACACCGTTCTTATACAACACTGCCATACCGCAACCTTCTTTCTTTTGTCTTTATTATACCCGTCCCCCGCTCATCCTCGATAGTCATTTTCAGGCTTTTGTCAATCGTTTGGTGATTTGCTTTCTTTCATTCCTTATTTGTTCTATAATAGGTAAGAATTCAAGCGCAGGGAAGGGAGCGGGTCAAATGCTTACCAATAAATTCAGCAGTGCTTCTTCCTTATTAACGGGGATCTTTTTTATTATATTGGGCGCGTTGTTTTTTACGGAGTATTCCAAAATCTGGGCGTTGATCTATATTCTGTTTATGATCGGCTTTCTGTGGATCGGCCTCAACCAGATCCTGCGGGCGCTCAATAACAAGCAAAACGCCAGCCTGAACCTGCCGAAAGTTTTGACCAGTCTGTTATGCGTCGGTCTGGCGATCTACACCTTTTTCAATCCCGGCCTGTTCTTCAAGTTTATCCATTACGTCATCGGCTGGTGGGCTTTACTGAACGCCGCGATTCAGTTTATTAACTTCTACGTCTACCGCCGCGATTGCCTGAAAGGCACTTACGTTCTGTTCTTAAAAGGACTGGCGGACGCGATCTTCGCAGCGATGTTGATGCTCAAGCCGATCAACAAGCTGTGGATCGTCGCCTACATCGCCGGAGCTTATCTGATCTTCTACGGCGGCGTCACGGTTTTGGAAGCGTTGAAGGATTTATTAAGCGCCGGGATGAGCGTGAAAATCCGCGAGCATCTGCGCATCTCCATTCCAGTTTTAATCTCGGCGATCATTCCGCAGCGCTTCTTCCTGTCGATCAACGCGCTGATCAAAACCAACAAGCTGAATCCGGACGCGCACGTTGCGCCGCAGGCCAGCACGGATCTGGAAGTGTTCATCTACCTGAAAGAATCCGGTCCGGAATCGCTGGGACATGTTGATATCAGCTTTCAGGGTAACATCTATTCCTACGGCTGTCACGATCCGCATCACCGGGGGCTGTTCGGGACTCTGGGCGACGGCGTGCTGATCGTCTCCAAGCGTGAAGCCTTTCTGAAGCATGCGCTGAAATCTGAGGATAAGACGATCATCAGCTATGGTCTGGCGTTAAGCGAAGGCCAGAAAGCGATGCTTCAAAAACGGATTGACGCGATGCTGGAGCGTGCCTATCTCTGGCGGCCGGATGCTCAGTTAATCGCCGAGGGCGAAACGGCTGAAGGCGAAGCCCGGGATTACGCCTCGCGCGTCTGGAACGCGACGCACGCGCACATGTACAAGTTTGCCAACGGCAAATTCAAGACCTATTTTGTTTTCAGCACCAACTGCGTCCTGTTGGCGGATGAACTGCTTCATTGCAAGGAACTGGATCTGATCCCGATCGGCGGCATCGTTACGCCGGGCACGTATCTGGAGTTTCTCAACACGGAATATCTGCGGCCGGGCGGGATGGTCGTCGAGCGGACGATTTACAAGCGCACCCATGGCAAGGGCGGCGAACATGGCGGCTCGTTTGGTTCCTCGCTTTCTTCCTCTTCCTGATTTCAGCAGGATCTGCGTTACGGAAATTCGGTTGAATTTCCGTTTTTTTATTTTTTTATTTCCTTGACTTCCGATTTGGGAAAACCGTGACGGATTCTGTTTTCGTCTGCCTGTTCCCTTTCCTTTTTCCGCTTTGACAAACGCCGTCCGCCAGGCGTCCTTATATGTTATAAGATATGTCATTTTCTGAACCAAATATGTTTGTTTAATACCAACATAAGTATTTATTCCGCGACTTTAATGTTATACTTTATTCTTGTATAGAACTAATTATTGATTCATCCCTCCTGCGGTTATTTTCATCAAAGCGCGCAGGTCAATGAATTGCGGGCTTCGCCTCACCGTCAGATCTGTCCGTTATTGTTTTACCGCCTTGCCCGCTCCTTTTCACCGTCTTAACACCCGCTATTGAAAATGAAGGTAAATCATATGAAAGTAAAAAAACAATCCGTCGCTTTCATCCTGGGGATGATCGTGCTGCTGGCAGGGACCGGCACGCTGATGATCACGGCGATGCGCGAGATCAAGGTTAAAATGAACGTCAGCGCCAACACGACGCTGCTCAACACCACGCGGATGATCTCCGACAGCCTGCTCAATAATTTTTCAAGCGATCAGCAGCAGCTGGAAACCTGCGCAAATCTGTTCAGCCGGATCGATCTTGAACAGCCGGAAGACGTCGTTCGGGCATTGGCGGAATATACCGAAGCAACGTCCTTTTTCCGTTTTTATTTCGTCAATGACGAGGGTGTGGGCTGGGATTCGACCGGCGCAAAGCTGACGCTTGAGGAAATGAGCTTTGACGATACCGCGCTGAGCGAGGGGAAAGCGGGTTATTCCGACGCTTATCTCGGCGCCAGCGGCCGTTTGCAGATCACATTCCAGACGCCGCTGCGGATCAACGGCCAACTTGCGGGCGCCTTGTATGCGGATAAAACAATGTCGAATTATCACAGTCCGTCGTTGTTCACATTCAACGGCGTGGCCGGCAGCGCCTACGTCGTTCAGGGTGAGGACGGAGCGTGGATCATCGACAGCTCCGCAAGCAATACAGACAACCTGTACGTTTTTCTTGGCAAGCAAAACAACGAACCGGCCGTCCTGGACAAGCTGAGAACGCTGATAGCGGACAACCGGTCGGGAACGATCCGGATTCAATACCATCAACAGAACAGCTTTCTCTGCTTCATCCCGCTGAACGCCAGTCATCACTGGTACTTAATTTCGATTCTGCCGCAGAATATCCTGCAGCAGGAGTCGGCGGAAGTTCTGCAGGTGATCTCCTTTGCCCTGGCCGGGTTGTTAGTCGCGCTGGTTTTAATCACGCTGCTCTTACTGAGCCGCCAGGCCTCCAGCAGCCGCGAACAGGAGCGCAAACGCCGCGAACAACTGTTCCAGATCATTTCTGAAAATGTCGACTTTGCCTTTCTCTTATATACGCCGTCCAGGCGGAAAGTGGAAATGCTTTCGGAGAATGTCCGCTTTTTATTCAACATTGAAACAAAAGAAGCCGTTGACCATCCGGAACGTTTGTTTCTGAGCTGCGGGATGCCGCCGCAGGATCCGGCCGGTCATGCGTTTCTCAACGGCGAGCTGACCCAGCGGCTGCGTTATGAATATCAGACCGGTACTGAAAACAAGCTTCAGCGCTGGATTGAGATTTATTTCATTCCCGTTCACAGCGATCAATATCTCGCCGTCCTGCACGAAACGACGGCTGAGCATCACATGCGTCAGGATCTGGCCGACGCCCTGCAGCAGTCGCAGGAAAGCAATCAGGCCCGAACTGTCTTTTTCTCCTCGATGTCGCACGATATCCGTACGCCGATGAACGGAATTATCGGCATGACGACCATCGCTCAGTCGCACCTGGACGAACCGGAAAAAGTCGCGCATTGTCTGGATAAAATCAGTCTCGCTTCGCAGCATCTGCTCGATCTGATCAACGAAGTCCTCGACATGTCGCGGATTGAAAGCGGCAAGATCAGTTTAAAAAAAGAACCCGTCAATCTGTCCCGGCTGATCTCCGACGTGCTGGTTCTGGTCAAGCCGGACCTGACGAAGAAACGCCAGACGCTGCATATCCGCTCAAGCGCGCTGGATTATGACACGGTGATCGGCGATACGCTGCACCTGCAGAAAATCTTATTGAACCTGTTGTCCAACGCCGTCAAATACACTCCGCCGCAGCAAGATATCACCATCGGGATCCATGAAGAAGCCGGCGTTGACGATAAAATCAACGTGATTTTCACCGTAGAAGACACCGGGATCGGCATGACGCCGGAATTCCTCAATCGGATCTTCACCCCGTTTGAGCGGGCGCAGGACAGCCGCATCAGTCAGATCACCGGCACCGGTTTAGGCATGGCGATCACCAAGAACATCGTCGACATGATGGCGGGAACCATTCAGGTGGAAAGCCAGGTTGGCGTAGGTTCCAAATTCACGGTAACGCTGCCGTTTACGACCACACAGACAACGCAGACAAAAAAAGTTCCGCTGGCCGGCTGTTCCGTGCTGGTAGTGGACGATGATCCCGACACCTGCGAAGGTCTGCGGATGATGCTGGAACGTGAAAATGTCCAGGTCCGCTGCGCCTACACCGGCCAGCAGGGAATTGACGCCGCGCTGCTGGCACATCAGGAAGGCCATGATTATCTGGGAATCATCATGGATTGGAGAATGGAAGGTCTTAACGGGATTGAGGCTGCGCGTCAAATCCGCGCCCGGATTCCTTCAGAGATTCCGATCATTCTGCTTTCCGCTTACAACTGGGAAGACGTCGAACAGGAAGCGCTGGATGCCGGCATTAACGGATTTTTAACGAAGCCGATTTTCCGGAGCGAATTGATTGAAAAACTCTCCGACGCTCTCATTCAGGTCAAAGAGGGAACGCCGGCGCTCAGCGATACCGCCCTCAGCTGGCCGGCTGAGGATTTCAGCGGGATGCGTGTTCTCTTAGCGGAAGATAACGAGCTGAACCGCGAAATTGTCATCGAACTGTTAAACGGCTGCGGAATTCAGGTGATCTGCGCGCATAATGGACAACAGGCGCTCGATCTTGTCCGCCAACAGCCGGAAGACGCTTTCGATCTCATCCTGATGGATATCCACATGCCGGAAATGAATGGCTATCAGGCTACCGCGGCCATCCGTTCGCTGCCGGATGCGGCGAAGGCCGGACTGCCGATCATCGCGATGACGGCCGACGCTTTTGACGAAGACGTCCAGAAATGCATGGCTGCCGGCATGAATGGACACATTGCCAAGCCGATTCAGTATCCATTACTTTTTGAAACGCTCCGCCGCTACCAGCCCTTTGAACAAAGACCTGCGACATCAAGAAACGAGGAGAACAACCATGACCATCAAAACTAAATTACGCAAAGCGGCGGCCGCGCTGACGGCCCTCTGCCTGATCGCCGGCTGTACCACCAAACCGAAAGACCCGGAAGTTTACATCGACGATAAAAATGAAGAAATCGTGCTCACCCTGTTCGCTCAGGGAGAGGTCGTTGCCAACCTGATTCAGCAATGCTTCAATGAAGTGATCAACCGCAAGCAGGAAAAAACATTTATTCTTTACAGCGACAGCGCCTCCTTTTACGCAGACGAAGGACTCTCTTACCGCGAGCTACTGTTAAAAAGACTGGAAAGCGGCGAAGCGGACGATCTGTTTATCATTCCCGCCGAAGACGTGCTGGAATTTGACCGTAAAGGTTATCTCTATGATCTTTCCGATATGGATTTCATCCACAATCTGTCCGCCGATGCGCTGCAGCAAAGCACCTATGACAACAAGGTATTCTCACTGCCGCTGTCTTATACGGCGTTCGGCTTGTTATGGAATGTCGATCTGCTTCATCAGTACGATCTGGAAGTTCCGCAGACACTATCTGAATTTCTGACTGTCTGCGAAACACTGAAACAAAACGGCATCGTCCCTTATGGCGCAAACATGGATTACGGCCTCAGCATTCTGGCGATGTGCACCGGGCTGGCGCCGTTGTACAGAGACGCGGACAAAACACAGAAACTGGCGCAGCTGGCTGAAGGAACATTGCCGATCAGCCATTATCTGCGCGACGGATTCACATTCTTAAAAATGATGATTGATCAAGGTTATCTGGACATTGAGCAGGCACTGAACACACAGCCCAACAGCGAGGAAGAAGCCGGCCGGTTCCGCGATGGTCAATGCGCGTTCATCAGCGCCTTTTGCCGGGCCGCCACTTTCTCCAGCGATTACCATTTCGAAGTCGTCATGACCGCATTGCCGGTTCTGGAAGAAGGCTCAATCTGCGTTGTCGGCGCGGATCAGCGGCTGGCTGTCAATCCCAATTCAAAACATTTAAAAGAAGCGCTGATCACAGTTGAAACGCTGGGTACTGTTGAAACGCTCAATGAATTCGCGAAGATGCTGGGCAAAACCTCACCAGCCCGCGGCAACGAAGCTTCGACTTTGCCGCAGGCCGCGCCGCTGGTTGCCAGTCTGGCAGAAGCCGAACAAATTCCCAATCAGGATTTCTCGCTGCATTTCAACACCTGGAATACAATTAAGGAATTGTGCGTTAAGCTGGGACAAGGGGAAAGTATTGACGCCCTGTGCGATGAATATGACAAGATTCAGCTTGAGGAAATTGAAACCTATCAAGGACAGTAACCGAAACGGCATTCCGGATGAGCTGGAAACAGCACGATTAAAAAAGACCTGGATATCCCGACGCTTCATTCAACGTCGCTGGATCCAGGTCTTTTCTAGTTCTCTTCCGCTTGCGTGTATCTTCAGTTTTTAGCTTTCGCCTTCAGGTTCAGTTCAGCCTGTTCCTGTTCATAACGCGTCAGCATCGCTTCCACCGCATCCCGCTGCGCCGTTGAAAAGTAAACGAAGCGGCTGACCTTCTTCACCGTAAACTCCACCTTGATCTCCCTGGTTTCCTCTGCCTCCGTGACGTCGGCCTGCGTAATCCGATCCCAGGTATAAAGATTTCCCAGCAGTACGATTCCCTGATCGCTGAAACCGCTGCGCATCTGGCTGTAAAGAACCCCCAGCAAGACGATCAGCACCGTCTGAACGATCGAGAATAACGAATGGTTTTGAAACAGCCGGATTATGCCGATAACGACGAAAAATGCCGTAATGATCCAGGTCGGCCCCAGCTTGCCCGGCACTTGGACCTGTCGGGAATGCATCGCCATCCGGGTAAAATAAAAGAGTAAAATCAGATTGACTATGACAATCGCGATTTCCATGAATTCTCACCTCATGGTGAACATTATACCATGATCTGAGCGCTTTAGAAAGAGCGAGGGCGCCGGTTGACAAGCGTCTTAAATCAAGCTACGATAAAACCAGCCAAGGAGGAATTTTCATGGAACTGCATTTTTTCACCGGAAAACAACCTGGTTTCGAACAGGCCGCCGCGATTCGTCAGGCGGTGTTTGTCGAAGAACAAGGGTTTCATAATGAATTTGACGAAACTGACGAAACCTGTCTGCATTGCGTGATCTGCGATGGAGAACAGCCGGTCGCCACCTGCCGGGCGTTTGCCAAGGGCGACGAAAGCGGCCGCTGGATCATCGGCCGGGTTGCCGTCAGCCTGAACTACCGCGGCCAACATCAGGGAAACGCGGTGATGAACGCCATGTTGAAGCATCTGTCAGAACAGGGGGTGCGGGAAGTGGAAATTTCCGCTCAATGCCGCGCCGCCGGCTTCTATGAAAAGCTGGGGTTTCGTTCTACCGGAGAAACCCACATGGACGAATATTGCCCGCATGTGACAATGCTCAAGACGCTTTGACCGCTGATGACCGTCACCATCGTCCCACAGCGCTGAATCTTAATACGGCTGCAATCATAAAAGGAATTCCCTTATAAGTCCCGGGAATTCCTTTTTTGTTTTCTTGATAGCTATCGTTCGGCTACCAGCGCCAGATTTTCCTCGAGCATTTGCCTGATCATCACTTCCCAGGCTGTGCCCTTCAATTTTTCCATAGCTTCCTTCAGCATCTTGCGGCAGTTTTCTTCATCATTCTTATAATAGTAGAGCTTCGCCGCACGGTACAGGAAAATTCCCTGATAAAACGGATTGGTCATTTTCGACGCCAGATCCAGCAGCTCGTCCAGAATCTCCGTGTTGTGATGAATATAAATTTCAACTAAAAAGGTACATTCCTTGAGGATACTTTCCACCTGCGAATTGTTGAATTTCGCGGCGATGGCCTTCAAGGTGTCATACGCCTTCAGGGCTTTATCGAACTGCCGGGTATCAATATAAAAGGACACTTCCTTCTGCGCTAACCCCAGCTTGTTGGCCGGATTCATTTTAACGGCGTCCAGCTGTTCGAAAATCTCCTCGATCTTCGCCGTTTCATTCTGCATCAACAGTGCGTCGATCGCCATCAGCGAACGGGTTTTTTTCGAAAAGAACATCTTCCCTTTCCAACTGTTGAGGACCTCGAGATATTTCTCCGGGTTGACCTCCTTATACAAAATTTCCGACAGCTCGACCATCAGCTTCTGCATCATCCGGTTCAACAGGAAGTACAGGATCAGACCGACGGCGAGAATCAGGACAAACTGAATGATTTTATTCATGACTTTCCCTCGACTTTACTTTGTTAACTATATCATAAAATTTGAACAGCTTACAGACAGGCGCGATAGATTTCCAGAATATCCTCGCGGGTTAACGGCACAAAGGCGCGGCTGAAATCATTTTTCGCCGCCTGATCCGCCATTTCTTCCAGCCGGCTTTCGTCAATGCCGACCTCGCGCAGCGTCATCGGCAGCCCCATGGAAGCAAAGAACGCCGACAATCTATCTATCCCCTGCTGAGCCGCTGTCCAGCAGTCCAGCTGCGGATCGACGCCCCAAACATTCAGCGCAAACCGGGCGAAGACGTCGACGGTCTGTTCGTTAAGCACATGCTTCATCCAGCGCGGCGTTACGATTGCCAGACCAACGCCGTGGGTGATGTCATAATAGGCGCTCAATACATGCTCCAGCGGATGACATGTCCAGGCTCTGTTTTTCCCCAGCGAATTCAGACCGTTGATCGCCAGCGAGGCCGCCCACATCAGATTGGCGCGGGCGGTGTAATCGTCCGGCCGCGCCAGCGCCGCCGGCCCCGACTGAATACAGGTTTTTAACAAGGCTTCCGACAAGCCGTCCTGCACGGAAGCATCGCGGACCTGATCAAAATAAGATTCCATAATGTGCGACATGATGTCCGCCGTCCCCGCCGCGGTCTGACCCTGGGGAACGGTATAGGTATAGGTCGGATCGAGAATACTGAAGCGCGGATACATGCCATAGCTGCTGAAACCGCGCTTGTCGTGGGTTTCCGGATTGGAAATCACCGCAATGTTGTCCATTTCCGAACCGGTCGCCGCCATCGTCAGCACGGTGATCAACGGCAGGCATTCCTTCACCTTCGTGCGGTCGAGCACCAGCTCCCAGGGATCTCCCTCGTATGCTGCGCCGGCACAGATGGCTTTCGAACAATCCAATGTGCTGCCCCCGCCGACCGCCAGCACGCAATCCAGCTGATGTTCGCGGACCAACCGGACGCCTTCGCGCACCGATCCGATTTTCGGATTGGCCTGCACGCCGGACAGTTCCTGCCACGCGATCCCATTTTCTTTCAACAAGTTTGTAATCGTATCGTACAATCCCGTTTTTTTCACGCTGCCCCCGCCATAAACCAACAGCACCCGCGTACCGCAGGTCTGAATCAGTTCTGGCAGATGAACGATCTGACCTTGTCCGAAATAGACTTTTGTCGGAATATCATAAATAAAATTATTCATCCTTTTTCCCTGACCTTTCTTAATGAGCCCTTGCCGGACTTTTGCCTAACGAACGTGGCGCGCTGATTCCCGCCTCCGGCTGCTTTGCCAAAATGCAGTGATGTCTGCGGCTCAGGAAATTATGGAAAAACCACTGTCAGCAGCATTTTAAACGCCATCTCGGCATAGACGGCATGCGGCTTGCCCGCCGGCATGATGATCGTTTCTCCAGCCTTGCAGAAATGGACATGACCTGCGATCGTAAAGCGGCCGATGCCTTCCAGCACCAGGACCATCGCGTCGCCTTCGGATTCATGCGTACTGATTTCCTCGCCCTGATCAAACGCAAACAGCGTCAGGCTGACCGCGTCGTTCTGGGCCAGCGTCTTACTGACGATCTGCCCCGGCAGCACAGCGACCTGATCGGCTAATTTTAAACTGGTTTCCGGATTCATGTTTTTAATATAACTCATAAGTTTTCCTTTCCAGAGGTCTGGCCTCAGCCAGCCGGCACCTTGCGAAATCCGGCTGTCATTATGATTATTTTACCATGGTTTCCTGCGTTCTGCGCACTATTCCTGTCGATGTGGAAGAAAGCTGGAATTTCTGATGGAACGGGATTCCATCTTTGCTTCAATGTGAAAAACTGCCGGCGTGTTTTCACACCGGCAGTCTGAGAAGATTCTCTGTTTTTCCCCCATGGGAAATTGAAACCAGACGACGCTAATCGGAGATCGTGATCGTAAAGGTTGTCTGCGGATCGCCGGCCAGTCCCAAATAACCTCCCTCCGGCAGCGTCAGCGTCTGATCGCCGTCAGTGACGCGGTTATACTGGCAGATCATCGAAGAATTGTACATGAAGACTCCGTCGGATTCGGAGGTCACCGTCAGCGTCTTGCCTTCCTGCAATGCGGGAATAAACAACCATTGGGTATTGCCGGCTTCGCCGATCGTGACGGTCATTCCGTCTTCAAGAAGATCCGCTGCTTCTTCGCTGACGTACAGATCGCCGCCTGCCTGCAGATATTCGACGCCGTCTTTCGTGAAGAACTGGTAATCAAACTGATCGCGGCTGCCGCTGCCTGGAATCTGAACGAAAGCTTCGGCCCGGTTTTCATCCATGATTTTATGAGCGTTGACATAGCCTTGTGCAAATGTGCTGAGCGGCGCCGGAGCGACCGGCAGAATCATTTCATAAATCTGTGATTGGGAACTCTCGCTCAACAGGAAGTAGAGCTTTCCGCTGCGCTGCTGCCAGGCGGATTTTACGGCATAGGATAACGGATTTTCTTCCACCTTCATGGCGTAGTACACCGTTGCCGCCGTGTAGCCCAAACCCGGAATTTCCGTCACGGCTTCGACTTTCAGATAGGTGTGTCCGCCGTTTTCCTCGAAGCTGAACAGCTGGTTGGTCGTCGGCGAAGGCAGCAGGAACTTGCCATCCCCGACATGCGTCAGCGGCGTCGGGGTATCCGGCGCCTGTTCCATCGTGAAGTTGAGCATACCCTCGTCGGTGAAGTCGATCCGATACAGCGAGGTGGAATCTGCGTACAATCCGGCATAGTCCTTGACTCCATCCGGAATCGCCGGAATTGTTTCCGGCACCGACGGCAGCTGATAACGCGGCAGCGCTTCGCTGATCGCGCCTTTTTCCAGCAGCGCCTGTTCCAATAGCGTTGCGGCCATCATCTGATTATACGAGCTCAATCCGCCCGAGCTCAGAACGACGCAGGTCAGGCCATATTCCGGAATGACTGTGAAATTGGCGTGCGAATACATCGTATCGCCGCCTTTGGTCAGCGCCTGGATGCCGCCCTGGGCAAATGGGGCCAACGCGACGCTGTCCCAGCCTAAGCCATAATCCAGACTGTTGGCTTCCTCGCTTGGCCAGATCCCTTTTGCGGCTTCGTTTTCACTCATCGCGCTTAAAGAATCCGCGCTGAGCACCGGGGAACCCGGCATGAACGCCTGACCCCAGCGGCATAAATCCTCCGCGGTGGAGAAGAGGCCGCCGGTACCGATCACCGACACGATATCCGCCGGAATCTCCCGTTCCGGCTGACTTGCGGAATAGACTTTCGGCATCGCGCTGAAATCGACGTTTTCCACCGGCGTCTGCGTCCGGCCCATGTCCAACGGTTCTAAAAACTGCGAGCGGAGATAGCTGGTAAAATCCTGACCGCTGACCTTTTCCACAACCAGCTCCGCCAGCACATAACAATCGTTGGAATACACAGAATATGCGCCCGGATCCGCCTGCAGCCGCATCGTTTTCAAGGTTTCCAGGAATGTATCGTGAGCGGTCGTGCTCGGTGCGAACACAAAACCCTCGTCAAAGGTTGAACCCGGCAGGCCCGCGCTGTGGTTCAGCAGCATCCGCACGGTGATCTCAGAATAACGCTCGTCCGCCATCGTGAATTCCGGAAGCAGCTCCGCGACCGGCTGATCAAGTTTCAGCTTGCCCTCTTCCTGCAGCTTCATGACGGCTGCGGCCGTAAACATCTTCGACACGGAACCGATCGCATATTGATCGTCCGCGCTTAACGCCTGATCGGAGCCCTTGGCAAACACGCCCCGCTGACCCGAGACGAGGATCGTATCCCCATCCATCAGCGCATATTGAACGCTTGTGGCGCCCAGCTGACTGACTAACATCTCCGCCAGCTGATCGGCGGTTTGCGTCAAGCCTGCGGTTTCCATCGTCGGCTCACTGCTCGGCGTCGGCGTCGGCTGCGCCGTGCAGCCGGACGTCGCAAGCAACAGCGCCAACAAACATGTCCATCGTTTCATTAAGTATCCCCCTTCAAATTTCTGATCGTTTTGTTTGATCTGACTGTAATTAAAACACAGCTGACCGGCAAAAACAAGCCGTCGGCGATCAGCGGAGAAAATCAGACCCTGACCGGAAGCCTGATTCGGGCAGCGGCCGGAGTTCCGTTTAGAATTGAGCAAATTGAAAGAAACAGATTGAAAGACACAGATTTTCTATTCTTTCCGGACCGGATTGACATGAATAGCGCAGTGCTTCACTCGCGGGAATGTTTCCTCTACCGCCTGATGCACATTTTCAGCGATCGCGTGAGCTTTGACTAACGGCAGGTGGGCGTCGACGCCGATCTCCAGTTCGACATAAATCCGATTTCCAAAAATCCGGGTGCGAAGCGTATCAATCGTCATCACGCCGGGCTGCCTGACGATCACCTCGGCGATTGCGTGCAGCGCTTGCGTATCACAGGACTGGTCAATCATCTTATTCAGCGACTGCCAGAACAGTTTTACAGCCACTGCCAGAATCAGGGCGCAAATGATCAGCCCCACGGCGGGATCCATCCACAGCCAGCCCTTCCGCGCACCGCCGATGCCGAGCAGCGCCCCCAGCGACGACAAGGCATCGGAGCGATGATGCCAGGCATCTGCCATCAGAGCATCAGAATCCACGGTGAGCGCAGCCCAGCGTGTCCACCAGTACTGGCCTTCCTTGACCAGAATTGAGACCACCGCCATCATCAGCGCGGCCCGGCCCGGAACTTGTAATGCCGCCGGATGGCAAAGTGTCCTGATTGCGCTGATCCCGACGCCGACCCCCGTAATTCCCAACATGACGGCCAGGATCAGGGACGCAGCACTTTCCAGACGTTCATGGCCAAACGGATGATTGGCATCTGCCTGGCGATGTCCGCAATGCACGCCGATCATCACGACGACAGTGCTTGCGCAATCGGATGCAGAATGAACGGCATCGGAAATCATCGCCTGCGAATGTCCGGTAATCCCGGCAAACAACTTGAAAACGGAAAGCAGTAAATTCAGAATCAGGCTGGTCAGGCTGACGTTCAGCGCCAGCTTTTCAGCGGAATCGGAAAAAGAAGATTTCTCAGTCATGCTTTAATCCCTCGCATTCCTCTTATCTTATGAAGTCCGCAATCTTTCTGTGATCTGATTCCTGATTTTCCAACGCTTAGAACTTGGATAGAATCCGATTTCATTGCTTTTCGCTGCCTTTAGAAAAACAAGCGTCGCTGAAAACAGGCGTAGAGAAATTTCCTCCAATGCGGGAATAACAATTTCTCTGACTTATCACAAATTAGGTCAAACATTAAGAAATGATCAGGTACTTAGATCGTCTTCTACTTATTCGGCGTACCATTTTACCCCATCGTTATCACCTCATCGTTAATTAATCATTAAAAAAACAGTATTTGAATTTGCCATATCAAAAAGTCTTGAACTGTGAAAAGCCTTGCAAGCACTGAACTTTCGCAAATTAAAAGACTAAAAACAATAATGATTTTTGATGCTTTAGTGCCCAAATGGTACCCGGATTTCCTGCGTGATGTAAGACGATACGGGCAGATATAACAAAGAAGCTTGCTATTCATGGGTAAAACCCGTTCATCTGGACCGTTGATGGGGACTGACCCCTTTATTCCACACAGGTTCGTTTTAATTACAAAAATTCAAAAATGAGCGCTATAATAGATGACATACAGATTGAAAAATTTTAAATTTGGAGGTGAATAGCAATGGAATTTAACTGTGGTTTTATAAAAGATAATAAATGGTTTCGTTATAGAGCAGCGGCAATTATTATTGAAGATGATTGTGTGCTATTTGCAGGAAATGAATTGGATGACTATTTCTATTCTATAGGCGGTGCTGTTCACATGGGAGAAACCGCCGAAGATGCTGTTATAAGAGAGGTATATGAAGAAACAGGTATTTGCTACGAAATAGACCATCTTGCGGTTATTCATGAAAACTTTTTTTATAAAAGCAACGGCTCCCTGGCAGGTTTGGATTGTCACGAAATTTGTCTTTACTATCTGATGAAGCCAAAAGGAAGTAAACAACTCTTTAGTAACAGCTATACGCAAGGTGTGAAAGAAGAAATGTACTGGATACCTATTCCAGATTTAAGAAGGCACAAGGCGTTTCCTGCATTCTTGAAAGATTATCTAAGCAAAGAACATTGCGGAATAGAACATATCATTTCGGATGAAAGGAACTAACAAATGTAAGTTTGCGTAAGAAATCAGGATATTATTAACAAGCTGCTTACTGTCGCGAACAAAAACAACTGATTTTACGGAAAGGGTACTACTTTCCTATACTTGTGGCGGAACTTTTTACAAAGGAATGGAAGGGAAAGGATAATCTGAACAGAGAGTTGCTTTGAAGCATTGCAGTTAAAGGACATTTTTAAGTGAAAAGGTATAAACACCTTGTTTTATCAGTTTTAGTGACTGTGAAGGCTGGTTATGCAAGGCTTATTGAGTCCCTAATGCGTAACAAAGGCATTCTCATCGTCTTTGCAGTTGCGATAACATCACCTTGTGTGTATGCTTTTTGCCTTGTTTGTGGTGCTGAAATGGTACCCGATTTTACAAAGCCAACTTATGCGGAGATATGCGAAGATATAAGCAAAAACGTGAAAATCATTGAAAATACAGTTTTTCCCTCACTTCTATAAACACTTGTAAGAAGTTATAAGACGATTTTCGTCTATAAAATCAATAAAAAATAAATACCATGCGACATGTGCAATTCCAACGTGTATGTAATATTTTTGTTGTCCATTGGGACACCTGCCTTTGATTTTCATATGATCTGCGAATCTATTATTATATCTTTTGAAGCTTTTTTATACTCTTGGCAACACTTTCACTTCGCCTGTTCCCCCTGTGCTGATATCGCAATCTAAAATTCTTGCGTTCCAACTCTCAATAACCGCTTCTTTCATATACCAATAGCGTGCATTTTCATCCGTAATACGAAAAAGACTCCTAATATGTGTCCAATTCAAATTGTGAACGCATGCGTTCACAATTTGCTCATCAGGAAAGTATTGATAAAATTTAATGTGATATTGGGAGGCTATTTTCTCAGCGTCCAGTTTTTTTGACTTTTTGTACTTTTTCAACAGCTTCGCCCACATCGTTAACATGACTTAGCAGTATATAGTTATAAAGAGCTTATCATGTTCCTTTAAGATGCACTTTTCTGCGAAAAGAAAGCGTCTTGGCAACACTCGAACGAGTTTTCTACTAAAACGCTCTTTTTATTTCCGTTAATCAGTAACCATTCTCCTCACGCTTTCAGCGGCCGCTGCGGAGATAACTGATGATTTCCTCAGATCAAACGTTTCATTCCTGATCGTGATCATGACGTCCGCTCTTGAACCGTCACCTGATGAATCCACTGACAATGATGAATCCGCCAGTCCCCGGCAAACGCCTTGATTACATCGTCGCACCGCAGGATAAAGAAGGTCATAAACACCGGAATTCCCGCCTGCTGCGAACACCACCAGCCGACTGGAATACAAAACGCCCACAAATAAAATACATCGTTGAAAAAGACGAACCGGGCATCCCCGCCGCCGCGCAGAATCCCGACATTATTGACAAACCCCATGCAGCGGAAGATTTCGATCAGCGCGCCCACGACCATGATTTGCACGAGCACGCCGAATGTTTCCGGCGTAATGTTGTAAAATTTCGGCATCAGCGGAATGATCGCCAGAATAAACAGACAGGCCAGCGTCCCACTCGCCGCGCCGACCCGCTGCAAAAGCCGAATCGGCTGATCCAGCTCGGCCTGTTTCCCTTCGCCGATCAAGTTGCCGACGACGACCGAAGCAGCTGCGGAAATCCCCTGCGAGAGCGCGCAGGAAATCTGCGCAACGACGTTGAAGATCGCATACGCCGTCGCAAACGCGAAAGCCATGTGGCCGGAGATCATCGTCAGCACCGAGCTGCCCAGCACCCACGTTAATTCATTGGCGACCACCGGCGCACAGTTTTTGACAAACGAAGGCCACAGAATCTTCTGTGGATGGAGAATACAGCTGAAACGGAAACGAATCTTTTTCTCAAACCCAAGCGAATAAACAATCAGAATGGCGCATTCCAGCATCCGCGCCAGAATGTTCGCCAGCGCGCTCCCCACAACCCCGCAGGCCGGAACGCCCAGATTGCCGAATACGAAAAGCCAGTTGAAGATCACACTGGCCCCGATCGACGCCAGCGACGCACCCATCGCCACATTCACATCTCCGACAGCCCGCAGCGTATTGCCCAGAACCGTCGTGATCCCAAAAAACAGATAGGACACGCTGACGATCCGCAAATACTGCGTTCCGACCGCGATCACTTCGGGATTGTTCGACAACAGCGTCATGACCTCGCGCGGAAACAACGCCGCGATCGCGACCAGCACCGCCGCTGCGCTCAGCATCACGCGGAACGTGTAGCCGATCACCGACCGGATCGCTTCGCCATTCTGTTTTCCCCAATACTGCGCGATCAGCACGTTAGCGCCGCCGGTTGTCCCGAACAACGTCAGCTGGAAGATGAAGAACAGCTGGCTGGCCTGCGATACCGCGGTCAGCTGCGTTTCACCCAGCGCCCCGACCATCAGCGTGTCGACCATGTTGATGCCGACGGAAATGATCGTCTGCAGCGCTACCGGCACCGCGATCAACAGGATCACTTTCAGTAAAGCGAAGCGTTGAGGGTTGAGAAAAAGCACGTTCCCGTGCTTCTTCCTCTGCTTATTCATCGTGCGTATTGAAGTATTTCATCTCCGGGAGCGGATCCTGCGTTTTAATGTCCTTCAATTCAATGCCGTAATCCACAGCCAGCCGGTAAGCGAGGATCTCCACAACCGGCGCGTATTCCAGACATGCGAAGTCCTTCGAGGCCGGCGTGAAGCCCAAATCGTCCGCGTCGATCGGATTGGCGCCGATCACATACGCGTGGCCGACATCGTTTTTCATGTATTTCGCAATGCCCATTGCCAGATGGTTATCCTTGCCGCCGTCGTTCAACACAATGACCGCATGCCGTTTCGTGAAGCCCATCGTCGGTCCATGCAGACCGTCGTCCATTTCATAACCGACGCACATGAAGCGCTTGGCAATCTCGAGAATTTTCAGCGCGCCTTCCATCGCAACGCCATACAGACTGCCCGGGCCATACAGAACAAAGGCATCGACGTCCATCAACGCTTCCTTGTTGTGATCAAACCAGGCCAGTGTCCGGTCGCAGATTTCCTTGTGGTCCTTCGTCACCGCCAGCGCGTCTTCCATATAGGCCGCCGCTTCCGTCTCGCTGACAACGCCGCGCGCCTGTCCCAGAGCCACGCCCATCAACATTTCCGTCAGGATGCTCGCGCAGTAACCAATCGTGCGCATGCCGTATTCTTCGTAGCCGCAGCCCATGTCGATATGCACATCCGCTTCTTTTGCCAGCGGAGTCGTCGGCGCTTCCGTAATCGCCGCCGTCAGACAGCCCAGCGCTTTGACTTTTTTCAATGCCTGCTGCGTCAGCGTCGAGGTGCCGGACTGGGAAACGAAGACATACAACGCCTTCGGGTTATAAACCGTTTTTGCCAGGAATTCGTTGGGAATCATCGTGCACGTTGACAGCTTGCTTGCTTTTTCAACAAAACGGTACGATGTCAGCGAACAGGTGTTGCTTGTGCCGGAACCGATAAACATGATTTCGTTCAGCTCGCCCAGCCGATCCTTTACTGCGTCCAACAGCGGCGCAAATGTTTCTTCCCGGCGTGCGACGATCCCTTCAATCACCGACGGTACACGATAGATGCAATCCAGTAATGTCACCATTTCTTTTCCTCCTTCAAATGGAATAGAATCCGATCAGGCAGAGGACTCCCTGCCTGATCGTTATTCTTCTTTCTTTCATTGTAGCTTGAAATCCGGTTGTTTTACAGACTTCGCTTAGAAAATACCAATCCAGGTACCCAGAATTGCGAAGATCATCAAACCGAAGATCAAAACTGTCGGGTTGACTTTATTCTTCAATAATTTAAAGCAGAACAAGGTCAGTAACAGCGGAAGCAGATTCGGGAAAATTGTGTCCAGCATCGCCTGGATCGACTGTTCCGCTCCATTCATTTCAAAGACGAAACCGATGTTGCAGGAAACCATCGTCGCCGTCATCGCGCCAACCGTCATCAGACCGACAGTGCTGGCAGCTTTCGTAATCGTACCCATGATGCCGTTTTCCGCAGCGTCGCTCATGAATTTCGCGCCTAAGCTGTAGCCTACGAACGGGCCGATATAACGAACAAACGTCGCAGGAATGTTATAAACCAACAAGAAGATAATCGGTCCTAAAATACTGCCGTTGACCGCAAAGCTTAAGCCAATGCCCATTGCAATAACACGCAATGTACTCTGGAAAATGGAATCGCCAATGCCCGCGAACGGTCCCATCAGGGAAGACTTAACCGCAGAGATCGAGGATTTATCAAAGTTTGGATCTTCCGCCCCCTGTTTTTCCATCGAAGCAGCTAAACCAGTGATAAAGCCGGAAACGCTTGGGGTCGTGTTGAACAGTTCCCAATGCCGTTTGTAACCTTCAATCCGGTCTTCTTTTTCCGGATAATATTTGTTGATAACCGGGATCATCGTGTATAAGAACGCCAGCGCCTGCATTTTTTCCCAGCAGTATGGAGCGCTCATCGTGCAGGACCGCATCGCGATCTGCCGACACATTTTATTTTCTTCTTCTGTTAAATTGAATTTTTCCTTAATCATTGAATAATTCCTCCTCTTCATCCGCGGCGGCACTGGCTGACTTACCGTTGTGATTTTGTTCAACAAAGAGAATAATAACGTACAGAATACCTAAAATGGCGACTGCCATTAACGGCAAACCCAGATAGGACGAGAGAATAAAACCGACGAAGAAATAAACTGCCAGCTTTTTGGTCCACATCATCTTTAACAATAATGCAAATCCGACTGCACCCAGCATGCCTGCCGCGACGCCCATACCATCTAATAAAACAGTTGGCAGCACAGCGATGAATCCTTCGACAGCGGTCGATCCCAAAGCGATCGCACATGCACAGACGATGCCACGCGGAATGAATGTGGTTAACGAAACAAGCGGCATAATTCTTTCTAATGTCTTATAATCGCCTTTTTCCACCCATTTGTCTATTGCCGGGCTCCACAGTGAACGCAACGCTGTAAATGGAACGAACATCATCTGGCAAAGCATCGAAGCCGGAATTGCCAACGCAAAAGCGGTTTCCACACCCTGACCTAAAATAATCGCGTAAGCCGTACCGACGGCGGTCCCTGCTACGGCATCCGGCGGAACTGTGCCGCCGATCGCCATAACGCCCATGAACACTAATTCCAGGCTGGCGCCAACTACGATACCCGTTGTAATATCCCCTAATACGATACCGATGACTGTACCTACAATCAACGGTCTGGTTGTCATAGGATAGGAGAACCATGTTTCTACGAAGTCGCAGAAAATGACTGCCAATCCTACTAACAAAGCTTGTGTCATAATTGTTTCCTCCTCTAAATTAATTTACTGACATCTGTTTTTGATTCACTGGGAACCATTCGCAATTCAACATAAACCAGAGAATTTAACTCTCTCAGTGTCGTTAAATCGTCATCGTTCATATGGACGTTGGCCGCCACCTGTCTGCTACCCTCCTTTTTCTTGACTCCTCCGATGTTGACACTTTTTATCTGCCCTCCTGTTGCCTTTACCAGTTCCAACGCATCCTGAACCGTTCTGACAATCAGGAAAATCCGGGTTTTCTTCGTGCGCGGATCATTCAGCAGCACCGCTGCATCCTTCACCGTTTTGATCGCCAGCTTCACGCCGGCCGGTTTGGCCATCTTGAACGCCAGCTTGCTCATCTCGTTAGTCGCCGCCTCGTCGTTGGCGATGAGAATCGCATCCGGCGCGACCTGATTCACCCAGGTCACCGCGACCTGTCCGTGAAGCATCCGGTCATCCACTCTGCACAGCTCTACCATAAAACATCATCCTCCATTCCCTTTTCAATTTGTTCCACCGCCTGCTTGTGCGACAACACGGTGATCGTGTCCTTGGCCGACTGCACGGCGTTTTCCAACAATTCCATCGTGGAAATGTCCTGAACGTTCAGATGGCATTCCAGGATCATCGACAACGTCATGCCGCCGACCAGATACACATTCGGATACCGGCACAGTTCCGTCAGCTGATTATGCACGCTGCCGCCATGAATATCGCAGAAGATCATGAAGTCGCAATCCGGCTCGGCTGCGACCTGCCGTTCGATCCGGCGGGCGATCTCGGCCGGGGATTCGTAACGATCCAATCCCAGAGCCTGAATTTCTTCGCAATCACCCATGATCATTTTGGCGGCGCTGAGCACCCCTTCGGCCATGGATCCATGAGAAGCCAGAATTATCTTTCTCACGGGCTGTCCTCCCTTCTCTACTTACGCTCAAATATAAGCAATTAGTATGCCAATTCGAGTTTTTTTGCGTAATTTCTATTTTTTGGAAGAAAAAAAGCTGAAATTCCGGAATTCTTTCTGAAATTTCAGCTTTTGTACAGTGTGATTCATGCTTTTATTCAAAGTAACCCGTTTCATCTTCGACACTATTTTCCTCTTTCTCGACACTGCCCAGCGCAATGTATTCATACAAATAGCCAATTTCCGACAGCGGAATCGACACATTGTAAATCCGTTCCACCTCGGCGAAGCTCTTGCGGATGACGTCGATGAAGTCCTGATGCTCCCGCTGCAGCTCGTCCAATTTGTCGTATGGGGCGACGGTCTTGTTGATGATCAGCCGTTCGATCAGACAGCTGATATGCAGGTACAGACCGACCTTGACGTTGCTCGTAATCCGCAGACCCAGCTGCGCTTCAATCGACCGGATGATCGTTTCGACGTTGCCGAGAATGATTTCCGGGTTGAGAATGGTCAGATAGTTCAACAGATTTTCCATCGGGAAGTTGCGCAGCAGGTTGTCGTTAAACTGCTGGATCTCGTCCGGGCTCATGAATTCGTTAAGCAGCTCGGAGATCTTCTCGATGTTCTTCTGTTCGATCAGCTCTTCCAGCGAGATAAATTCCACGCCCTTGATCTTCGGATCCATCGTGCCGACAACGAACAGAATGTTGTATTTGTCAAACACCGGAGCCTGAGAGCCCATCGTCTCGATACTGTCATATTCGTAGGAAAGCACCGGGATGTTCTGCCCTGATGGCAGACTCTTTTCCAGCAGCTTCTTGATCTTCTCCGCCGTGCCGAAGCCGCTCTGGCAGATTGACAGGATGGCGTTGGCCTTCTGGCGGTTGCGCACGATCAGGTAACGGTGCTGGTTGCGGTTGGCCGCTTCCTCCAGAATCGTTTCAATTCCTTCCCCCTCCATGATCATACATCCGATATCCAGCGCCAGCTTGGTCGTGACGTTGTTAATGATGCCGATATCGACATTCTTTAAATTCTCCGTGTACTTGTAGATTTCCTCCAGCGATCCCATATCCACCATCAACAGCACTTCCTTGCACCCTTCCAGGTGTTTCAGATAGTCGGACACCTTGCGGATGATCACGTCCACGCCGCATTCGATCGGCATGTCGATGGCGTCGAAGATCTTGCGGCGAAGCAGCTGGTTGGCGACCTCGGCGATACTGCTGGCAATGTTGAAACCGTGCGCGATGATCAGCACCGGAATCTGCGAGGTTTCCATCTCGCGGTTAAAATACATCATGTAGATCAACAGATCAAGATATCCGATCCCTTCCAGCTTGATGTTCAGACTGTCCTGAATCAGCCGGGCGACGTTGCGGATCGCCGTGGCATTGATCGGAAACAGGCGCTGAATCGCCGCGATACAATCCTGAATTTCCCTGTGGTATTTCTTGTCCAGCGGCAGGCAGGAAACATTGTGGCTGGCAAAATCGAGAATGAAGCGCGACATCGTCACGACCTCGGAATTGCTCAGCTTTTCCAGATTGTATTTCTGCGCCGTGATCTGATAGATATTCTCAACCAGGCTGGCCGTCAGATCGTCCTTGGGCGTCTTGCCCGCGGGATTGTTGAAGAATAAATAATCCGTGTAGCCTTCCAGCAGGATATAGGCTTTTTCAATAAACTCCGGCATCGGCAGATTGTTCCGGTATTGTTCGATCAGCCCCTTATTGAAGGTATAAAGCATTGTTTCAAAATACTTCTGCTTCATCATCTGGCGGGTGTCGATCATCTTGCCGTCGTCATATTCCATCAGCTCGCCGTTGGCGGTTCCGCTTTGAAGCAGGAAGCTGGGCAGATCGTACAGATGCAGCTCAACCGGATCGGCAGCCGGATCGCGCAGATAAGCTTTGGCGACGCTGGCGCGGATCGTATTGACCAATTCTCCGACGTTGCCGGGATAGGCATGATTGACCAGCGTCTGGTAGGCCAGTTCACTGAACACGACCTGCCGGGCGATCTTCCCGCTTTCCTGAGTCACGATCTCATGCACCAGCTCGCGCTTTTCCTGCAGGGAGCGGTCGACGAGCGAAGGCACCTGAACGAGAATCGGAATCCGCCGCAGCAGTGTTTTCAGCAGCACCTTCTGCGGGTCCTCCGTCGTTGCGAAGATCAGCCGCACCTTTGCGGAATACCACGTTTCGTTATCGCCGACCATGTGATAGATCCCTTTGTCCATAAACAGAAAGATCTTCTCCTGACATTCCGGTTTCAAGGCATGAATCTCATCGAGAAACAGCACGCCCCCGTCGGCCAGCGCCAGTAACCCGGCCTTGTCCTTTTCCGCACCGGTGTAAGAGCCTTTCTTATAGCCGAACAAATTCGTCAGGAACAGCTCCGGATTGTTAGCGTATTCGGCGCAGTTGACGGTGACGAAGCTGCCCTTCTTGTCCAGAATTCCTTTTTCCACGCTGTATTCGTAGGTCAGCTGCGCGATATAGCTTTTGCCTGTGCCGGTCTGTCCCTGCAGGAGAATCGGCAGGCCGATGCCGGGATAGGTGATCGCCGCCTTGCATTGCTCGACGCATTGCTTCAGACTTTCCTGATGCCCGACCAGCTTGCGGAAAGACACGATCTTTTCCTTCCGCGCCGTTACATCCCGCATAAGCTCCTCCACCGAATCGTAGGCCGGTTCCAGATCTTCCGCCTTCGTCCGCTCGCACAGCGCGGCTTTGCTTAAAAAGTAGACCGGACGCGTGTTGATTTTAATAACCGTCCCCTCGCCATGGGCTTCGTTAAGATATTGCGAAACAAGATTGCGGCTCACGCTGAAACGCTCCGCCAGCCCCTGAGCGCTTAAGCCGGACAGATCGTTCCAGGCGAAACAGCGGGTTGCTTCCGCCAGCGCGTCCAGAATTTTTTTCTTTGCCGGACTTTCCATAATTACCCCTCCTTCTGTTCTCCCCTTGGAATAATTCGTTGAAAAAAGATTACAATTTAAGAATAGGTTCGGAATTCGACTTTGTCAATCAAACGCGAATTAATTTTGAGAGCGCTGTCACCAAGTCCCGGTTGTGCTACAATAAGAAAAAAGGAGGGAGACCGCATGAAAAGTACGTTTGCCTTAACGCCGAAGATCCAGCCTCAGCACCGGTTGAAACCGGCGATGCTGGAATCTTTGAACATCCTGCACATGAGCTCCGACGCGCTGGCGGCCTACCTGGACGAGCAGATGCTGAGCAATCCGCTGCTGGAATGGAGTGATCAACGGCCGGTTAAGAGCGGCGATCTCTATGAGAAAGCCGGGCAGTTTGTCGCGGCCGAGGTTTCCCTGAAACAACAGCTGCGGCACCAGGCGGCAGTTTTGTTGGAACCGGCGGATCAGGCAATCGCCGAAACGTTGATCGGCTTGCTGGACGAGGACGGTTATCTGCGCGAAAAGACAGATGAGCTGTGCGGTTTGTTGAAGATCGGCGAACCAAGGCTGAACCGGATTTTGTCTTTATTGAAAACCTTGAAGCCCACCGGGGTGTTCGCTCAGGATCTGCGCGAATGCCTGCTGCTTCAGCTTATGGAATTGCATCCGGAAAATGAACTGGCCCGGCGGCTGACCGGGCAGTTGGAAGCACTGGCCCGGGGCAGTACGGCGGCCTTATGCAAGACGCTGCATTGCACGGCGGATCAGCTAAACGAAGCGATTGCCGCAATCCGCAGCTGTGATCCCAAACCCGGCCGCAGTCAGGGCGCCGCGGCCGCTTCGCTGGCTTGCGAGGTGGCGGTGGAAATCGAAGACGGACAGTTTAAAATCACTTTGACTCACAGCTTCAGCGAGCTGATTTTCAATCCGCTGCCGATCGACGATCCATCGGTTCAGGAATATTTGAAACAAAAAACGACAGCTGCCAAAAACCTGCTTCTGGCAATTCAAAAACGCAACCAGACATTGGCGGCGATCACTGAAGCAATCTGTCTGAACCAGAAAGGATTCTTTATGGAGGGACGGCCTTTAATGCCCCTGACCCGCCATCAGATCGCCAGTCAGCTGGGGCTGCATCCTTCAACGGTTTCCCGCTCGCTGGCTGGCAAAGGTCTGGAATTTAACGGTCAGCTTTACCCGTTCTCCATCTTTTTCTCCGCCAAGATTCAGGACGAATTAAGCCAGGATCAGGTGCTGCGGCAGCTGAAACACTTAATTGACGAAGAAACGCCCGACACGCCGCTGAGCGATCAACAGCTGAGCGACCGGCTGAAAACGCTGGGCTGCCCGATCAGCCGGCGAACAGTCGTCAAATACCGGGAAAAACTGCACATTCCCGATTCCCGAGTCCGCCGCCAATGGGCGCAGACCGCGTTAAACCGCAAACATTCAGGAAAAATCTGAAAACCAGCCGAAGTTTCCCCTTCTTTTCTCATCTTGTTAAAATTATTAACAACCTGTCTTCAGTTCTCTGTTATAATAAACTTACATATTGAAGGTGAGTTTATGCAGCGATGGAAAAGACGCGTCGATCTTCAGGTTTCCCTGCTTACGGCAGCTGTTGTTTTTTTGTCTTCTTCCGTCGTTTTTATTTTATGTTACACGTATACGTATGCCGGAATGATTTCAGAATTAAAAGAGCGGGTTCATGCCATCGTCAGCTTTGCCAACACGTCGCTGGATCCGCTCACCTTCACGGAAATTCATGACCGGGGCGATATGACCTCTCCGCTTTACCAACAGACCGCCCAGCTGCTGCGCGATATCCGCAGCGCGACGGGAGTGCGTTATTTATACACGGCGACCGTTACGGAAAACGATACCCTGATCTACTTATTAGATGGTCTGGAGCCGGAAAGCGAGGATTTCCGCTATCCCGGCGATCTGATTGAACCGGAGATTCAACAGGATCTGCGGACAGCGCTGGCCGGCACGGAGATCCTGCCGAATACCATCAAGGCGACGGACTGGGGGAAAATATTCATCGCCTATTCGCCCGTCTATCAGGATGATGCGGTCATCGGTGTGGTCGGCGTCGAATTTGACGCCGGGAGACAGGCTGAAATTTATCATCAGCTGCGAAACTTTATTCCCCTCACGTTAATCTTTGCCTGCGGCCTGACCACAGTGATCGCCTTCTTTGTTTTCCGCCGCATTTCCAATCCACATTATAAAGATCTGGCGATAACGGATCAGCTGACGCAAATGCGCAACCGCAATGCTTTTGAAGTGGATATCGGCAATCTCAACGCTTCTCATCAGTTTAAAAAAATGGGTATTCTTGTGGCGGATCTGGATCATTTAAAACAGGTTAACGATGAGCTGGGGCATATTCAGGGGGATTTGTATATCCAGAAAGCCGCTGCAATCCTGCAGGAGTGTCTCAAACCCCAGGCGGTGCTGTATCGGACTGGAGGAGATGAGTTCGCGGCTTTGATTTTGGACACCTCCGGACGAAAAGACTTGAGCGATCTCTGCACGCAGCTGCGGGCGCTATATAAAAAACGCCGGCCCGACTGGCCCGTAGAGACCGGCTTATCGGTCGGCTGGGCTGTTTATGAGATCGGCGATCATTCTGTCGAGGACATCTATCGGCGGGCAGACAACGCGATGTATCAAGATAAAGCGGCGTCCCATCAACAATAAGACAAGGCTTCAGCGAGCTGGGGTCTTGTCTTTTCTTTCGTTTCTTCAACGTGCATGTTCTTTCGTTTCTTCACCGTGCTTTTTTTGTTTTTCAGCATGGGCTTTAAGATTGGCTGATTCTCGGCTTTTGCCCCTTCGCCTTTCTTGTCCTTCCGCCAGCCTGAAATGAATTTTGCTTTTCCAATCGAAGCGTAATTACCAGAATCAAGGCCGGAAACCGTTCCGACCTTTTCCTCTCTTTGCCCTGTGTTTATCTGTTTCTTTACCAAACTGCGGCTTATGCCTGACTGTTCCATTCGTCAAAGAATTCCTGGAGGTACTGTTCCATAAACGCCGTGCGTTTTCGAGCCAGACGCCGGCCTGTTTCCGTGTTCATCATTGATTCCAGAAGCAGCAGTTTTTCATAGAAATGGTTGATCACCGTGCTCCGCTCGCTGCGGTAAGCGGCAGCGTCCATCTGAGTGCGCGGCGGCAGTTTAGGGTCGTACATCGGATTGCCGACATGGCCGCCATAATAGAAGGTCCGGGCAATTCCAATCGCGCCGATCGCATCCAGCCGGTCCGCATCCTGGACGATTTGCCCTTCTTTGGATAAGATCTGCTTTTCGCTCAGATTCTTGGAAAAAGACAAATGATCAAGTATCGTGAATACCGGTCTTTGAATCGACGGATCAATTTCCGCCAGACGGTCTTCCAAAAGCTGATGTTCCTTTTGAGGATCCGCCGTCAGCTTATCGTCGATGACGTCGTGAAGCAGCGCTGCGGCGACGATCAGATAGAGATCGCAGGGCGCTTCGCTGCGGGTGATCAAGACCGCGTTGTTGACCACGCGCAGAATATGATCGAGACTGTGTCCGCTGGTGTCGCCGGCCAATTTGGATTGCGCGATGGCATAGAATTTCCGGCAGTTTTCAATTTGTGTGCTATTCATGTTTCTCCTTTTCGGGCTCAAGCCGCCCGGTTTGTCTGTCAGGTTCCATTGTACTCCGTTTGTTCATCAATCAGGCTTGGGATGATTACAAGATGGAAAACTCAAACGATGCCGTCGTCGGCTTCGTCACAATCTGAATTTGAAGTAGAAAAATCGGATTCTCTTTTCTTGGAAGACGCCGAAAACACGCTTCTGCGGCAAACGCTTGCTTTGCGGGGGGGGGGGGATTCTTTTTTCGCTATCTCTGTTTCTGAGGGGCTGGATCAAAGATCTGATATCCGCTGACAGTCTGAATTTCCCCGCCGCTGACTTTAACAAAGCGTTATCGCATAATGCCAGAATCGACCGCGGCACGGCTGGCCTGTCGGATTTCTTCTCGCTGTTTGTCACTTGTTCGATTGAAATGGAGCTCCAGATAGATTGAAACCAACCCCAATCCGCAGATTTGTACCCATGCCAGACCGCTGTCAAGCTCAGCGCAGAGAAACGGAAGTGACCACCCGGCGGATCAGTGCTTCGTTCTGATCGTAAAAGTCCCGGTCAAACGATCCTGTTACGGTATAATACCGGGCTTGACCTTCAAAGAACAACAACTGCAGTCTGACGCTTCTGCCTTCCTTCAGCACCGCCAGCCGGCCGCGGTCACCCTGCCTTGAGACAACGAGCTGATCTTCAGAATCCATCAGTGGGAAAGTCCATGCGGGTACGCCATATTGATAAATCACCCTGAGCGCATTCTGACCGGAAGGATCGCTGAGTGTCAGGCCATAATTCGGTGGAATTTCACTGATCAGCGGGGTGTGGATATTCGCATCGCACACACAGCTCCAGCCCGCTGGCAGTTCGATCGAAAATTCCGGATCTCAAGGTACTTCCGATTTAAACACGCAGCGTTTTTCTGCAAGATGCAGGAGAATACTGACGCTCAAAATTACTGCGATCAGAATGGGACAGACTTTCATCAAGCGGGAAATCATTGTCATCAACCTCTTTTACGAATCACGGCGTGAATTTGAGCGCGGATTTCCGGCATCCGCCGCTGCTCAAAGTCAGGATGATCCTTCAGCCATTTGCGGTTTAATGGAGAAGGGTGGGGCAGCGTAAAAACAGGAATCCCCCGGAAGCTCTGTGTATGGAAGATTAATTCTTCCAGCGCGAGTTCAGGATACAACCACTGTGCGGCATAGCTGCCGATCAAAATGATGCGCTGCGGCTGCACCAGTTCCAGTTCCCGCCGCAGATACAGCTCGGCACATTGCTTCGGCGGTCGAAGATCGCCGCTGCCTTTGGCTTTACCGGGATAACACCGGGCGATCGAAGCAATATAAAACAGCGCGGGATCATAAAATTCCGCATCCGTAATCTGATACCACTCCTGTTTCAGCTTTTTGCCGCTGGCGTCATTAAACGGCAGTCCGGTTTCCATTACGCGCCGGGACGGTGCCTGACTGATCTGAAATATTTTGGAATCGAGATTTCCCTGAAATACCGGGCGCGGTTCATCCTTGATCTGTTGCCGGCATTCCCGGCAGTTCTGAAGCTGAACTTTCAACCGTTCAAATTGTTCCCTTCGCTCTTCATTGTTCATTTCTTGTTCCTCAATCCTCGTGCTTTGTTTCATTATACCACGCTTTTAGGGAATTCATCCGGTGTTCCTTCAGGCTGTTGACCATTGGAATCTCATTGCAAAAGCGTAAGGAAAATGCTTTAATTCAGTCAGAAGCAAAACGACGCAACGATTCAATGATCCGATTCATCCAAAGGGCGAAAAAACCGAGTTCATATAGTTTCGATCCAAGAGATCAGCCATTTTGCTGAAGCGTTATAAAAGGAGGAAAAAAGGATGAAACCAAGTACGAGAATAATTTGTCTTGCCGGACTTCTGCTCAGTCTGCTGAGCAGCTGCCAACAGACCGCCGGTTCAAAATCAGAACTCAGCCTGAAAGCCGCTGCTTTCAATCAGGAAGACGCCGCGATTGCCAAACAATTTGGCTATTCGTCAGATCCCCTGATTTTCCAGTTTACAACGGACAGCTCCGTTCAATCGCTGCATTATACGGTCTATACGCTGAATCAGGGACAATGGGAAGCCCAATGGACCGGCGATCAAAGCTTATCCGGCCTCCGCGGCCGCATCGCCGTATATACCGACGGACTGCCGAAGGGCTATACGTTGATTATGCAATGCGATAATGTCTGTGTGAAAGACGAACTGCGCGTGGAAAATCCCGATTTTTCAATGCCGGAACAAGCGGTCTTATCAACGGCGGTTCTGAGTGAAGAAACGTCATGGACGAAAGGCCGGGAATTCCCCATACTGGTTCAACAGATTTCCACCCATGAAAATAAGGGCGCAGTAAATCTGGAACAATTTTTCAAACCGGATCACTTTTCCGATCAGGACGAGGTCTGGGCCTTGACTCTGATTTTTCAGGAATCAGAGAATTCACGGCAGCTGCCTTCAAAGTGATCCTTGAAAATCGCAAATAGAAAACCCTATATGTAGGTGCTATAATAGAAACGTACAAAACGACAAAGCAAAATTTGTGGAGGCAATTTATGAGCGATTTCAGCATTAAGGATATGCTCTTCATGCAGCAGACATTGCAGGAAAAATATAAAGATAAGTGGGAAACGATTGGCCCTGAAGCGGGAAAACACAAATTGTTGTGGATGATCGGCGAAATAGGCGAGGTCGTAGATATTATTAAGAAAAATGGAGACGTCAAGGCACTTGAAGATCATGCGTTACGAAGACATCTGATTGAGGAAATGGCGGATGTTCTTATGTATTACAACGATGTCCTTCTTTGTTATGGAATCAGTGATGAAGAACTCAAAGAGGCATATACGACCAAATTTGAAAAAAATATGAAACGCTGGTGAATTCCAGTTTGGGATATTTCCAACAAGCAAAAATCTCTCTTTCTTTCATAGACGGAAACAAATGATTTTTAGAAATGTGACGAAGGTTAATGGACCTTTGAGGTATAACCCCCACACTCTATCCATTGTAAAAGCTGTATTGGCAAGACCTGATGAACCTCTAATGCATAGCATAGCGGCATGAACAAGGGTATCCTGAATCGCCTTCGTGGGCATGATAATACCGTCCTGTGTTTTTATTTCTTGCCTTATTTTGTGGTGCTAAAATGGTGCTCAACTTTACAAAACTGACTTAATCGGAGATATAAAGTAATAAATGGAACTATGCGGAAAACCATGATTTTAAGCCATCTTCTCATGGTATCATAAACTTTTATGCAGACTTACAAGAAGATTTCCGTCTATTAAAGCAATAAAAAAATAAACGGGATTTGAATCCCGTTGTTTTTGCGTTTAGCTATTTTTTTCTGCCAACAGATGCTGGGCGATAAACTTCCCGACGCCGTCGTGATCGTGATCCGCCGTGATAAAATCCGCGGCACTTTTTGTTTTCTCGCTGCCGTTGGCCATGACCACGCCCATTCCGGCATGGATCGTCATGTCGTAATCGTTATCCGCATCGCCGAAGGTGCAAAGCTCCTCCATGGTGAAACCATGCAGCGCCATGACTTCTTTCAAGCCCTGCGTTTTCGATACCCGCGGATCCATGTATTCGAACAAAACGCTGGCCGTGATCAGGCCGGCCGATTTGGTTTTCGGAACGGTAAACGTATGACTGCGGGCAACGACCGTTTCCATCATTTCCGGATCACAGACAATCATGACCTTCGGCCGGGGTTGATTCAGAAATTCATCATAATCGACCACATGGTAGGGAATATGATCTACCCGGGAAAGCCGCTGGATGAACCGGTCATCCTTGGGCGCAAACAATTCCCCCTGCCAGGGAATCGCAAAGTTCACATCCAGATCCTGATAATGTTGGATGACCTGACGGATAACGTCACCGTCCAAAGGAAAACTGCTTTTTTCCACATTCAACAGAAAGTCAGCGATTTCCGCGCCGCCCGTACCGACAATCGCATCGACGAGTCCGTTAATGCCCCAACGCTCCAGTTGATTTTTAACACTATGCACATCCCGGCCCGTCGCCAGACCAAACAGAACGCCCTGCGCTTTTATTTTTTTAATTTGTTCGATGGTATAGGGAGAAACGACTCCCTGGCTGTTCAGCAACGTTCCATCCACGTCGCACATGATTGCTTTGATCGCCATTTTCTAGTCCTCTCTGATTTCACAGTCCTATTCATTATAAATCAAAAAACAGGGAATGCGGACATTGATTCGTAAATTCGTTAATTCACACAAAAATTTCCATGTCAGCCTCTTCTGGATCCCAAACCAGAAACCCTAAAACTTAACCTGAAATTAACAAAAGTCCGGCCTGGCTCCACTTCGCGCATGGTATAATTGAAAAAAGAAAGAAGAGGAATCCCATGTATCAGATAAAGAATTTTCAGGATAACGACGACGTCCGGACGCTTGATCAGCTCGGCCCATTTACCGTCATCGAATATCTGCGCGATCTCAGCGTTACGCCCGGCTCTGCCATGACCGCTTATTATTGCAATGAGATGAATGTTCGCAAACGGCAGGTACTTTGCGATCTGGCGCAGGCCGATATCACCGTCCAGGCCGGCGCGATGCAGTGGATGGTCGGCGATGTGAAGGCAACGACCGGCGTCAAAGGAGTCGGCGATCTGTTAGGCAAAGCGATCCGCGGCAAGGCAACCGGCGAATCGGCGATCAAGCCGGAATACACCGGCAGCGGCACCTTGGTGCTGGAGCCGACTTACAAACATTTAATCTTGATGGATGCCGCAGATTGGAACGGCTCCGTCGTTCTTGACGATGGTTTATTCTTAGCCTGCGACTCCCGATTGCAGCACAAAGCAGTCATGCGCTCGAATTTCTCCTCCGCGGTAGCGGGCGGCGAAGGTTTGTTTAATTTGAGCTTGAACGGGTCCGGCGTCTTCTGCATTGAATCCGATTGCCCGAAAGAAGAACTGGTGGAAATCACATTGAAAGACGACGTGCTGAAGGTTGACGGCAACTTTGCGATCGCCTGGAGCAATTCGCTGCAATTTACCGTGGAGCGTTCCAGCAAGTCCCTGATCGGTTCTGCCGCTTCCGGCGAAGGACTGGTCAACGTGTATCGCGGCACAGGGAAGGTTTTGTTAGCGCCGGTCGCAACGCTGCCGCGATAAGATCCTTTACGCAAAAAAAGACGGAATATCGGTGCTTCCGTCCTCTATGATCCGAAATCTTTCGGATCTTTTTTTCTTCGCGGGCCAAAGATCTTGCATTATTCCTTCCACAAGATTTCCGCTGTCTGACATCGGGGAGCCTGACCCTTTTTTACAACGAAGAAAAACATGATCGACAGGAAATCCCGATATTTCTTCACTTTCAATGAAAGGCGCTTCGAAGATCGGCACGCCGCAGTCCTGAACCCTGCGCCAGCATTTTCCGTCTTACTTCCCGATTTCAGACTTTACTGAACGATGAAGTCGGACGATTGGAAATGGCTGTAATACCTTCCGCTTTTGGCGGTAAATAGAATTCTGATCTTCCCTGATTCCTCGGGTTCCCGCTTTTCCCGGGATGCTTCCGTCCTTTTTGGCAACGGGTCTTCCTGAACGCCGATGATTGTCAGCCACCCCTTCAAACAAACGCCGCGGTAAAACCGCTGATCCATAAAGTAAAGGCTGGCTGGCCGTTGATCAATTCCCGGAAAAGAAAACGCCGCCGCTTCCACTTCAAACCAGAAGCCGCAAATTCCCTCACGCCGGCAGGCTTGCGGCAGCGTCCAGGTTTCAGGATATCCCTGATCGTCGATGAAGCTGCAAACGACATCGCTGACATGATCCGCCAGTTTTCCAATCGTCTGTTCTGGATTTCTTATCATTTCTATTCTCCTGTTCTTAATGAACTCAAAAATCATTCTCGCGGTATTTTTCCGCTTTTCCTTTCTGCGTATACTCCCGAATCATTTCCGTTTTAGCCGCGGTGTAGCCGTCACGATCAAAGCGATACAATTTTGCCAGCCACAGCTTCAGCTGTTGATATGCCAAAGCGGCTTTTGGATGATCAATCAGGTAATCCCGGAAAAACAGCTCGTCATGATCGCCCGGCCGGCGCAGATGGAGATGAAAGACACGCTCCGCAAAGCCCTGCGGCGTATAGCCTTTATTGAAGGACATTCGCAACTCCGACTGACTCATGCATAAATATCCCGCATCGAGAAGCCGTGCTTGCATGTCTTCCCAATTCGCCTCTTCCGTCGTTTCCACCAGAATATCCACAATCGGTTTCGCCCAAATTGTTCCTATGGCCGTACTGCCGATATGTTCCATGCGGATCAGCTGATTTTCAGGCAGCTGACTTTTCAGGAATGAAGATTCCTCTGCATAGAATTGCGGCCATTCCTGACGGGGCGGGACCAATTCGATTGGAAAGAGATGCCACAATTCTTCTAACGACATTTCAGATAAAGCCTTTGTCATAAACAGTCCTCCTTTGCGGGCAGTGAAGGCCAGGATGAAGCAGCTGAAACGTCTAAGCCTGAGTGATCCCGGATTCGCGGCGAAGATCCCGCCTCCGGCTACACGCTCACGCTTTCGCTTTCTTATGTCATCGCAAAACTCTTATCAATCCAGTTCTGGATCGCGGCGTCTGTCAGGACACCGTCCAGCGTCAGTGTGATCCAGTGCTTTTTATTCATGTGAAAAGCCCGGTACTGGCCTGGCTTACCGACTTCTTCCGCAATCATAGCCGGCTGTGCTTTTACGACAAGAATTTCGATCCATCCCTCGCGCTGCGGATCCAGCTTGCGGCTTTCAATCGTCATCAGCACGCCAAACCATTTCAAGGTTTTCTTATGGCGCAAAGCTGCGGAATGGGGCGAAGCTTCCCAAAGGTATTCCGGCTGCACATCATAACGTTCGCGGAGATAGCCGACGATCCGCCGGGCTTGTTCCGCCTGAAACGTGTCGGTGATAAAGCAGGCGGCGGCAATACGGGCAAGTTCCTGCCGGCACAATTCGCGCAGCACCGTTACGAAATGACCCTGCGCGGCTTCAGATTTAATCAGCGTATATTCTTCTCCGGTAGCCGGATCTGTCAATGAATAGTCAGGCTGCCCCTTATCCACAACGACGCGAAGCAGGAACTGACCTTCGTTGATCGGCGTTTCCCATAAAAACTGATTACCGGACTCGCGGAACCCGAAGGCAAGCAGCCGCGCCGGATCCGGTTTTTTGAAATGAAACAGGGCCTCCCATTCCCTCATGTTTTTTCTCCTCTCAGCGGTCTTGTCCTCAACCCGCATGCGATGTTTTCTACAACTCCAAAACAGGGATAATCAGCATATCCTCACGCCGATTCTCTATCCAGCCATTGTTCAATAACCGCCTGAACCGAAGCGGCGCTGTGCGCTGCGCTGGCTATGACCTGCGGCTCGGCCATGTCGATGCAATAGCTGTGCCGGGTCGTTTGAAACATCGGAATATCGTTTTCAGAATCGCCGACGACGATCAACTGATCGCGGTCCACTCCAAACTTTGCGCATAGTTCCATGATGGAGATGCCTTTTGAACTGTTCAGCGGACCGATGTCGATCATATCGCAGTCGCTGGTCGTTATGATCCCCGGATAATTCCGCCGGCTCAGCGTCTCTTTGAACGCGTCGCGCTGATGCGGCGGTACAAAGATCTGAATTCGTTCGACGCCGTCCTCTGGGTTGATTTCATCCAGCTTCGCGACCACAATCGAATCCCACAGGGAATCATAGGCCGGAACTCCGCGCGGGTAACGGTCGTTGCCGGACCACAGCCAGCAGTCATGATAGCCGGTCGCAACACTGATATTCAGATCATTCTCAAGGACATAGCGGCACAGATCAAGGTACACGCTGCAGGGCAGCTGCTTGATTATCGTCTCGCCGGTTTCCAGCCGTACCGCCGCGCCATTGCCGCCGATAAAATTAAAATCAAAGCCCAATTTCTCCGCAATGACCGGATAATGATGCAGCCCCCGGGCTGTCGCAACCGCAAATTTATTGCCATGTTCCACCCAGCGTCTGACCGCATTCAGGTTGTCTTGAAGCTGGTTGGGATTGGGAGATTCTTTTCGTGGGTACAACGTTCCGTCTAAATCTGAGATTAACAGTTTCATCTTTTACCTGGGGTCCAACGAGATGAATGGCTGCTTTCCCCTCGGGCCCTTCCTTTCCGAATTGTATCTATATAGACATGTTCTAATTAGAATATACTATATTCCTTCATTCCCGTCAATTCCTGTTTACGAAGATTGAATAAATAACGGAAGTATTACAAAGTTTCAACAAAGTGGTTGTCATAGCTGTCCCAATATTTACGGTATACCCGGCCATCGTTTCCATCTAAATTGAGCTGATACATTCTGAATGTAACCAGAAAGTTCTTTGGCTGCCACATTTCTTCATAAGAATATTGATAACGCATCCCAACTGCCTGCATGACATGGCCGCTGCGCGGATTATTTACGTCATGCGTGGCCGTGACGTAGGGAAAACCGTCTTCTTGCACCTGATGAATCACCGCCCGGGCTGCTTCTGCGGCAATTCCGCGATGCCAGAATTCGCGGCGTAAACCATATCCCAGATCATGGCTCTCGCCCGTGCTTACATGGATATAACCAATCGGAATTCCGTCGCTTTTCAGACAAATCGCATAAGCATAGCCCTGCGGCTTTGCATAAACCGAAACAAAGTTCTCCTCGTAAAAAGTCTTCGCTTCAGCAACGCTGGTCAGCGGATACCACGGCAGGTATGTATTGACTTCTTTGTCGCTGAAAATGGCATAGATTGCGGAAATATCCTGTTCTGTGAATTTCCTTAACCGCAGACGTTCTGTCTCCAATTCCGGTGTGTTCATTCCTTCCTCCCCTTCTCTCATATTAAGTCTTTTGTCTTAATTATACGCAATGATTATGTCTATGAAAAATCATTCTTTCCGCAGCCCGTGATTTTCATCATAATCAAAGTCTTCCCTGTCCGTATTCTTTGAACTTTTCAGTCAGCTTTAACTATTACTGACTGATTTATCCATGTCTGATTCAATAATAGGGTAGAGGGAAAATAAATTTCGCCCCTCCCATTGCACCGTACGTACGGAT
>NZ_CFQZWI010000007.1:0-56084 GCF_986127675.1 Holdemania sp.
TTGTGATCGCCGATTATTTTGTCTCAATCATCAGTTCCTGAAGATTTTCCAGCTCCTGACTGACCCGCTGCGCATTTTCTGCGGCGGGCTGGAACAGTGAATTGTAGCTGAAGATGGAGAAGCCGGCCACATCCGCATGATCGCGCAGCTCCAGAATCTGCCGTTTCAGGATATCGTTGTGCTGCTGCCACTCAAACTTGCCTTCCTTGGCATAATTGTCCACGGTATTGATCTTATAGGCGGCCAGCCCGACGATCAGTTCGGTCGAAGTGCCCTGGGTAAGGTCTTCCCATTGTTTCAGGCATTGATCAAACGGCAGCGTGCCGTGCTCATAGCCGAAATAGATCTGCGGAAGAATGTAGTCGAGATAGCCGTCGTGGCGAACCCATTCCCGGACATCGCCATAAATGCTTTCCACCGAGTATTCCAGATTGCCGGCCGGACTGATGCCGACCTGAATCGTTTCATCAACCTGTTTCACCGTGGCGTAGAGACTGGCCACCATCTCATTGATGTTCTGCCGCCGCCAGTCGCCCAGCGACAGCTCCCCTCCGGTTTGCCGGTATGCCTGATAAGCGGGTCGATCAAAGCTTTCGCTGACACCGTCGGGATAGAAATAATCGTCCAGATGCAAACCGTCGATCGGATAGTTCTGCGCCAGTTCTTTCGCCACCGCGCAGATCAGTTCGCGGACCTCGGGATAGGCGGGATTGAGATACCAGCGCTCGCCTTCCGCAACGATCCGGGTGCCGCGCATCGCGGTGTCGTTAAGCCACTGGCCGATCACGGAGCTGGCAGGAATCTGACTTTCCTGATCGGTGCGGAACGAACGCATCGGATTGATCCATGCCTCGATGTGAAAACCCGCTTCATGGGCCTGCTTGACAAACAGCCCGAACGGATCATAATTCACATTCTGACCGATCTGACCGGCGACATATTGCGCCGCCGGATAGTATTGCGAGGGATAATAGGCATCGGTGAAGGCAGATGCGTGAACGTAGACCGTGTTGAAGTTCATGGTTTTCAAATTTTCCAGCATTGTCTTGACGCCCTGGATGTACTCAGCTTCACTGCGGTTGTCCAGAATTGATGATAATTCGATGTAGGAAATCCAGGCGGCCCGGACTTCGCCCATTTCTCCGGTTTTTTTGTGCGGATGACAGCCGGCAAAGATCAGCAGGATCACGAAGACGGCGATCAGGATTCGTTTTATGTGCATAAACTCGCTCTCCTTCAACCTTACTTTATGCGCGGCCGGGTATCCTTATGAAACGGTTCAGGCCGTCTTGCCGGTAATGAACTCGCTGTACGGCAGCGTTTCGATCCAGGCGCAGAAGGCCCGCCATTCCGGCAGCCGGTGCGTGCGGCGCTGCAGATAGATCGTTTTGAGCTGACGGTAGTTGGTCGTCATGCGAGCGGTAAGACGGAAGCCGCAGGGATTGGAATAGAGAATCTGCAAGTAGCGTTCGTTCAGCTCCGCCTGCAGCGTCTGCTTTTCCGCAGGATCTTCCGTTTCCTTCATCCGGGCCTGCAGGTCGTTGTAAGCCTGGACTTTTTCCTTCATGATCTGAACCATCCGCGGATCGACGTAATCAATATAGGCGCTGTCCAGATCAAATTTCGTAATCCGGTGCATCGTCGACTGACTCGATACGAAGTCGAGGAAATGGTAGCGCTCGGCTTCCACCCAGGCTTTGTTGGTCAGCGTCAGATCCATCTGCACGATGATGCCGTTCATAAAATTATCGTGGCCTTCGCCCTGCTTGCTGGTGGCGAGCTTGACGACGGTCGGGGTGACGTCCTCGCTGATCTTGCCCAGATCGGTCGCCATTGGGTATTTGCTTCCACGCACGCTTTCTTCCAAGCCGTAAACGTGGACGCGGGAAATTACTTCTTCATAGTTCATATTTTCTGTTCCTTTCTGTGACGTTGTTCCAGAACCATCGCGAGCATCGCAATGTCGGCCGGCGACACGCCGGAGATGCGGGAAGCCTGGCCCAGAGTGTGCGGCTGGATCGCCTTGAGCTTCTGGCGGCCTTCCAGCGAAAGATGCTGCACCTGATCGTAGTCCAGATCTTCCGGCAGGACCACATGATCCATCGCCATCATCTTCTCCGCTTCCTTGCGGGCTTTGTTGATATAGCCTTCATATTTCAGTTCGATTTCCGTCTGTGCGGCGGCAGCGGCGTCGAATTCAAAATCCAGCGCCGGTTTCAGCATCGCCACGGTGATGTGCGGCCGGCGGACGAGTTCCTCGGCGCTCACCCCATCGGTCAGCGCGGCATAGCCGACCGCTTCTAAAGCATCCTGAATCGGACTTTTCGGCGTCAGCCGGCAGGTCTTCAGCTGCTCCTTGAGTTGTTCAACCTGAGCACGGCGGCGTTGATAATCCTGCCAGCGTTGCTCGCTGATGCTGCCAAGTTTGTAGCCGTAGTGCATCAGGCGCTGATCGGCGTTGTCGTGGCGCAATAGCAGGCGGAATTCGGCCCGGGATGTCAACAGCCGGTAGGGTTCCTGCGTGCCTTTGGTGACCAGATCGTCGATCATCACGCCGATGTAGGCTTCATCCCGCCGCAGCACCAGCGGCGGTTGATTGCGCAGCTTGAGCACGGCGTTGATTCCGGCCATCAATCCCTGCGCGGCGGCTTCCTCATACCCGGATGTGCCGTTGATCTGACCGGCCGTAAACAGATTCTCCACAACCAGCGTTTCCAACGACGGTTTTAGCTGAAGGGGGTCGATCGCGTCATATTCGATTGCGTAGGCGTATTTGCGGATGACAGCGTGTTCCAGTCCCGGCAGTGAATGGACCATCTGTTCCTGCAGATCGCGCGGCAGCGAGGTGGAAAAGCCCTGGACATACGTGGTATCCAGTGATTCCGATTCCGGCTCCAGGAAGATCTGATGGCGCGGTTTATCGGAAAACCGCACGAGCTTGTCCTCAATCGAAGGACAATAGCGCGGGCCGACGCCTTTGACAACGCCGGAATACATGCTCGACTTTTTCAGATTCGTCAGAATCAGTTCATGGGTCTGGGGTGTCGTATAGGTCAGATAACAGAGCTTCTGATCTTCCGGTCGGCGGATGGTGCGGGTCGTCGTGGAAAAGGCGACGAACTGATCGGTGCCGGGCTGCGGTGTGGTCTTGGAAAAATCAATGGATTCCGTCAGCACCCGCGGCGGCGTTCCGGTCTTTAACCGGAAGGTTTTTAAGCCAGCCTGACGCAGCGATTCGGAGAGCTTGTTGGTGGTTGGTTCCCCATCCGGACCGCTGGGCGTCACTTCGCTGCTGATCATGACCGAGGAACTCATGTATGTGCCGGTGGTCAGAATAACAGCCCGGGCGTCTATTGTCTGACCGTCCTCCATGGTAATGCCGGTAATTTTCCCGTTTTCAACAAGGATCCCGGTACAGATTCCCAAAATCAGCTGCAGGTGCTCCTGATGCAGAATTTCTTCCTGCATCTGTCGGGCATAAGCAAGCTTATCCGACTGCACCCGCAGCGACTGCACCCCCGGGCCTTTGGTCGTATTTAACATCTTAAACTGCAAGGCTGTCTGATCGGCAGTGATGCCCATCTGACCGCCCAGCGCGTCGATCTCCCGGACGACGATGCCCTTGGCCGGGCCGCCGACGGAGGGATTGCACGGCATCTTGCCGATATTTTCCAAACTTAACGAAATCAGCGCCGTTTCACATCCCAGACGAGCCGCGATCAGCGCCGCTTCAATTCCGGCATGGCCGCCGCCCACAACGATGACATCCAGCATGTTTGATCAAATCCTTTCTTCTCCCTGATTTAAAGCGTCGATTGCCCGCGTAACCTCATCAGGCAGCGGTTCTTCACCGACGATCTCAAAATGCAGCGGAATGTGATATTCACTCCACCGGGAAAACTCCAGCTTCATCAGCGCGCAGTGGCCGATCAGATACTGCAGCTTCCGGTAGAAGTCTTTTGAAGTATAGACGAATGGGATCAGGATTTCAATCCTTTCACCCGTATAACAGACCAGTTCGGTTTTACTGCCCTTGATCAGCTCGATAATCTTTTTTTCTTCCGCTTTCTGATCCATCGTCTGACGGGCTAAGCGGCGCAGCCGCTTTTTCTCACTTTCGGTGTAGAAGGAATCGCCGGCCTTTTCGATGATCTGCGACAGCTGGTGCTTGATCTGTTCTTCTTCAAGGTTGAAGTTTTGACCGAGTGTCTCACTCATCGCTGCCATCCACATATCGACGCCGGTTTCCTTGGCTTTGTTCAGCACCTTGGAGGTCGCCTGCGGATCTTCCTTATCCAGATAGATATAGCTCTCCACTTTATTGGAAATGGCAACGCCAATCTCGCTTAAATAAATCGGCGCCTGAAAAAACACAACATCGGTGAGATACAGGCAATTCATCAGTTTTGGCATTTTCTTATTTTTGGAAACCTTGACGATCGCGTCATACAGTTCATCTTCGCTGGCATAGCCGTTTTCTGTGCCATAGACGTTCCACATCTGACGAAAACTGAGGGTATGGGCTTTTTGAAACCTACCGTAGCCCACGATTCCTTTCTCGCGATGACGTCCGCGCTCGCTGCCTTTGGCCAGAAAAAACAACAGGTCGCCCGGTTTGAAATCAGTAAATTTTTTGGAATTGCTGGGACGCCAGAAATTCATCGTCCGGTTTCCGTTCAGGCGATGAAATTCGATCATATTCCGGTCTGTAATGTATGCGATGGATGCCATGAAAACTCACCTCTATGCCTATTATTTTACCATTTTCCTGAGCCTGTGAAAAGAAAACAAAGTTGAACAAGCCCGGAAGTTGCAGGAATTTTTCAACGGTTTTCATATCCAGAAATCACAGATTCCTAAATATCCTGTTTTATTCTCATTTTAATCAATTTATTCGTGCCGCATTGCTTTGTAAAAAAGTTTAGATGAATATTATTCAAGTTCATTTGTTTGTTTTTGATGATCCTGGCAAAAAAAGATGAAGCTATTTTTAACGGCTTCATCTTGATTGAAATTCAATTTTATCCGAGGTTTCCGGTATTTCTGACCGCCTATTTTAAGACTTAGAAAATACCGTAGGAAATACCCTTTTCGTTGATCCCCATGTGCAGTGCTGCCGGATCCTTCGGCAGACCTGGCATCGTCATGATGTTTCCCGTCAAAACAACGACAAAGCCCGCGCCGGCGGAAATCCGCAGTTCCTGAACGTGAATATCAAACCCTGTCGGACGGCCGACGATTTTCGCGTCGTCTGTCAGAGAGTTCGGGGTTTTCGCCATGCAGACCGGCAGCTTATCCCAGCCTGCCCGTTTGTATTCTTCCAGCTGAGCTTTAGCCCGATCGCTGAAGATGACAGACCGCCCGCCGTAAATCTTTCGAACGATCGTGTCGATCTTTTCTTCCAGTGACAGATCGAGATCGTATAACGGTTCAAATTTGGAGTCTTCTTCACACATTCTGACAACTTCCTGCGCCAGATCGACAGCGCCCGCTCCGCCGCTGGCCCAGGCGTCGGATAAGACAACGCGGTGGCCATTGTCTTTGCACCAATTCAGAATCGCATTGACTTCCGCCTGCGTATCGGCGCTGAACTTGTTGATCGCGACGATATACGGCACGCGGTACTGCCTGATGGATTCGATATGCTTTTCCAGATTTTTAATTCCTTCCAGAATTGCCGGAACATTCTCTTCTTTCAGCTGATCTGCCGGCACGCCGCCATGCAGCTTCAGCGCTCTGGCCGTTGCGACAATGACGACGGCGTTCGGTTTCAGTTCGCCGTAGCGGCATTTGATATCAAAGAATTTTTCGGCCCCCAAATCTGCGCCGAAGCCTGCTTCAGTAACAACATAGTCTGAAAGCTTCAGTGCCATGCGGGTCGCGATCAGACTGTTGCATCCATGCGCGATATTCGCAAACGGACCGCCGTGGATGAATACCGGCGTTTTTTCCAGAGTCTGAACCAGATTTGGTTTCAGCGCTTCCTTCATCACCAGCGTGACCGCGCCTTCGACCTTGAGATCGCCGACCGTGACCGGCTGATCGTCATAGGTATAGGCAACGACCGCCCGGCTGACGCGTTTTTCAAAGTCCTGCAGGTCTTTGGACAGACACATGATCGCCATGATCTCCGTTGCCACGGTGATGATGAATCCATCTTTGCGTTCTACGCCGTTTGTTTTTTTATCCTGAGCGATCGTTATGCTGCGCAGCGTCCGATCGTTCATATCCAGACAGCGCTTCCAGACGACCTTCGTCGGATCAATGTTCAATTCGTTCCCCTGATAGATGTGATTATCCAGCACCGCGCTGATCAGATTGTTTGCCGCGGTGATCGCATGCATATCGCCGGTAAAATGCAGGTTGATTTCCTCCATCGGCACCACCTGGGCATATCCGCCGCCGGTCGCACCGCCCTTTAAACCGAAAACCGGGCCCAGAGAAGGCTCACGCAGACAGCCGATGACCATTTTGTTGATCTGAGCCAGACCGTCGACTAAGCCGATCGTCGTTGTCGACTTGCCCTCGCCGGCTTTGGTCGGATTGATCGCCGTGACCAGAATCAGCTTGCCGTTGCGGTTATCCGCAATCTTGTCCATGATTTTCAAATCGATCTTCGCTTTGTTTTTGCCGTACACTTCAAGGTAATCAGAATCAATCTTGGCCTTTCTTGCAATTTTTTCAATATTGTCCATCGTGTTTTCCTGTGCGATTTGTAAATCTGTTTTCATGTTAATCCCTTCTCTCTTATTTAAGACTTTTGCGTCCTTCGAACGCTTTGATCAGCGTCAGTTCGTCGGCATAGTCCAGATGGCCGCCCATAGGCAGACCGTGCGCGATGCGGGTGACAAGCACCCCTTTTCCGGAAAGCAGCTTGTCCAGATACAGCGCTGTGGTTTCACCTTCGATTGTGGCGTTGGTGGCGATGATCACTTCTTCAGTTTCCGGGCTGATTCGCTCCAGCAGCGCGTCGATATTCAGATCTTCCGGCATGATTCCCCTGGATGTGGAAATCAAACCGTTGAGGACATGGTAAACGCCGGCGTATTCCTGCATTTTTTCCATGGCGATCACGTCCTTCGGCGACTGCACGACGCAGATCATCCGCGGATTGCGATTTTCATTCTGACAGATCGGACATTCGTCCTGATCGCTGATGTTGCCGCAGATCCGACAGCGCTTGATGTCATTCTTGCAGCTGATTAACGCCTGAGCGAACAACTCAACTTGTTCCTGCGGCGCATCGAGCATCATAAAGGCGTAGCGTTCGGCTGTCTTGGCGCCGACGCCCGGCAGCAGCTGAAAGCATTCGATCAGTCGTTCAAATGACTTCGGATACATGCAATCAGAAAGCTCCCGGCATCTTGACGCCCTGCGTGATTTTATTCATCCGTTCTTCTTTATCTTTTACCGCGGCGGCCAGGGCTGCGTTCACCGCGATCATCACAGTATCCTGAAGCATCTCTTTGGAGTCTGCGGACAACAGATCTTCGCTGATCTCAATGCCGGTAACTTCCATCTTTCCTGTCAGCGTCACCTTTACCGCATCGCCGCCAGCTGTGGCCGTGTATTCTGTCGCTTCAATCTCTTTTTCTACCTTACCGATCTGATTCTGCATCTGCTGCGCCTGTTTTAATAAATGTTGAATGTTCATTTGTTATTCCTCCTCGATGATTTCGACATTTTCGGCTCCGAACAAATCGCACAGTTTTTCAACCACGTCCTGTTCTGGTTCCGTTTTCTCTGTTTTTCCGACTTCCTCGTCAATTTCTACCGGTGCGACCTGAGCCGGTTCCGGCAGTGTTCCGCTGCGCGAGCGGGCGAGGAAATCGTTCGTTTCTATTTTAAACTGTTCCTGCGTAATCGCAAAGAGTTGTTTTTTGATTTTCAAGCTTTCATAACAGAATTGATTGATCTGCGATTTCATTGCCGGATCGTTGATCTGATTGGCCAGCGCCTGATAGGATACGCAGATCAGGATATAGTTTTCTCCGCATGCAACAATTTTCCCATTGCGCAGCAGATTGGCAATCCGCGCACAGTTGAGATCACGGTCACGGCACTTCTGATCAATCAGTTTCCACTGACTTTCATCTTTCATCCGCATTTCTTTATTCGCGCCGGCCAGAAGCTGCATGACAAATTCATAATCCAGCGGCAGAATTTCGAACTCCGGATGGACCTCCGCCGGTTTTTCCTGAACAACGCTTATGTTTTCTTCCGGCGGCGTCGGTATGGACGGCGCTATTTCTATCGGCGGTGCTTCTTCCGTCAGATCGGCTTCCTCGTCTGTTCCCTCAGGCATGTTCGAAATTTCAATCTGCGGTTTAGCCGGGGACGCCGGCGCCGGAGCGGGTTTTACCGGCGCTGCGGCCGGTTGGGTATAAACGGTCTGAACCGGTGCGGCCGGGCGTTGGCTTGAATCCAGTTCAGCCATCATTTTCAATACCGCGACTTCAAAATACGATGCGGCGCTGCTTGCGGTCCGGTATTTTTCCAGAGTTTCCATCAGAATGTCAATCAGCGCTAATAACTCGCGCGAACTTTTGCCGCTGATGATCGTATTGGCTTCTTCTTCGTTAATCTTATTTAAAAGAGTCACGTCCTGCGTATAGATGAAAATTACGCATTCCTTCAAAATTTCGATGAAATCGGAGGTCAGACGTTTAATATCGACGCCTTTTTCATTAAGCGTGCGGATTTTTTCCAATAACAGCTGAGCTTGATGCTGAAAAATCCATTGCAGCATCTCAATTTTCTCACTCACTGTCGTAATTCCATAGATTTCATTGACATGTGCGGCGGTGATATGATTTTGAGCATAGGCGATACATTGATCCATAATGCTCAAAGCGTCGCGCATTCCGCCGTCAGCCAGTTGGGCAACCAGACGCAGCGCTTCATCGTCGCATTCAATATGTTCCTGTTCCAGAACACTGCGGACACGGGCCATGATTTCATTCTGACTTACTTTTGAAAAATCATAGCGCTGGCAGCGTGAAATAATGGTCGGAAGCACCTTCTGCGGTTCTGTCGTCGCCAGAATGAAGATGACGTGAGACGGAGGTTCTTCCAAAGTTTTTAACAGCGCGTTGAAGGCGCCGGAGGACATCATGTGAACTTCGTCGATAATATAAACTTTATAGCGTCCTTCCAATGGGGCATATTTTACTTTTTCAATGAGTTCCCGGACTTCGTCGACGCCGTTGTTGGATGCAGCGTCAATTTCCACGATATCGGGATGATTTCCCTGTTGGATTGCCAGACAGCTGCGGCATTGATTGCACGGTGCATTCTGTTGATCCTCGCAATTCACCGCTTTGGCCAACAGCTTGGCAATGGTCGTCTTCCCGGTCCCGCGGGGACCGCAGAACAAATATGCATGGGCGATTTTATTTTGCTTTACTGCGTTTTTCAGCGTCGTGACAATGTGCTGCTGACCTACGACTTCTTCAAAGGAGGATGGTCGATAGGTTCGATATAGTGCTTTATAACTCATGCCTGATTCCTCCTTCGCTGACTTACTTATTATAACAAAAATGAGTCGTCATTAAAATGAAAACCCATCTTTTTACGATATTCGTTTCTGTTATTTTCTGGCGTTTTCGCTGGCCTGTTCCGGATGGGAAAAATCTTTTGATTTTTCTTCTTTCAGGCCCTTTTTCTTGGCCCTTTTTTGTTTAAAGAACGTTTTTAACAGGGCTGCGCAATCCTCGCCAAGCACGTCTTTCGTCACTTCGGGATAGTGATTGAATCCTGGGATATCATAAAGGTTAAAACAGGTTCCAACACTGCCGCCTTTGGGATCCGCAGCGCCGTAAACCACCCGGGCAATGCGCGACTGAAGAATGGCTCCGGCACACATCGGACATGGTTCCAGCGTCACATAGAGAATACAGTTTTCCAGCCGCCAGGAATTCATTTTCCGGCAGCCTTTCTCAATAGCGATGATTTCCGCATGAGCCAGCGCAGACTGCTTCTTTTCGCGCAGATTATGTCCCCGGGCAATGATCTTTCCCTCATGGACAAGCACCGCTCCAATGGGAACTTCGTCGATCAACTCTGCTTTTTTTGCTTCTTTGATCGCCTGACGCATGAAATACTCATCATTTTTATCTTGTTTGTTCTCTGCCATGTTTTGAACCTCGATTCAAGAAAATAAAAAGGGTACACACAAACAGAGATTCTTATGGCTGCTACCTTCCGGTCCTGACCAGGTTCAAATATGTTTGTTGTACCGTTTATTATTATACTCAATCCTTGCTTAAACCGCAAGTGACTGTCTGTCTTTTTTGACACAAACTCTTTTCAAGTCTTAATGAGGAAATTATGAATGTTTCACGTGAAACACTCCAGATGAATTCAAAGAAATATCCTGTTGTTTAATAAACCATGACACATCTATCGGCTTCTTATGATTGTTCTTGTTGGGTTTTAGTTTCTTACAACGCGGATGACTTTTCCCAATCCGACAGCTTCTCTTCCTTCCATGATCTGAAACATTTGACCTTTCCTCACCTGATCATAGTGACTGTCCTGAAAAGTGAATTGGATTTTCGCTGTCGACCATGTTTCAAATTCTGATATGGAACAATCAATAAATGTTATACCCCAGTATTCATCCGGATTCTGCCCTTCAAATAAAGCATCAGGCCGATATCCAATGACAGGCAGATGTCGGCGCTTACTGGAATAAAAGAACACTTCTGACAGGATGACTTTGTTATCTTCCATAAGTATACCTTTCCTTTGTTATAAACTAAAAAGTTCGTATTGTTTTTAATTTAACTTTGTTTTACAAAACAATTTACACAGAAAGCGATTGAACAAAGCGCAATCTTTTAAATGTCTTCATCTTTATTTTGAGATTATAAACCAGTTTTTATTGTCTGATAACCCTCTCTTGATGGATTGCCATCGCAAAACTGGATTTTATCATCATTGAGATCATAGATCACAGACCAGACTGTATCTCCGCCGCGTCGACGGTCATATTGACATAAAAATCCTTGTTTTCCTTTTAATACCTCTTTTAAATATTCCATACTCAGCACATTTTGATGTTGAAAAGCTTTCTGACACGTTTTTAATCGCAGCCCTGATTCCATATCATCAATATTTTCTGGATTAGCTGGTTTCATGGCGTCGCTGACAAACTGATTTACTGAATATAAGATGGAATGAGATTGAATAATCTCGATATGCTGCGCACTGCATTCGACAACCGCTTTGTTGCCTGTGCTGTCAGCCATCGTTAAGATCTGAGATGAGCCGATCTTCATTTTCTTTAGCCTGGTAATTGCTTCATTTACGTTTGCACAGTGTTCTAATAAGATCCTGACGATCATTCCGGCGTTTAAACCAAAATGCTTTTGTGCGCTGTATACGAAAGTCAGCCCAACTGCGAGTCCTTTTTCATTCATGCCGTCTTCCATTTCAACAAAACCTGTTGTGTTTCCTGTAAAAGCATAGCCTGACGCAGGTTTAATTACGCAATGACTATACATTGGCTGCATCGCAGTCAAAAAATCACTGTTTCTTCCTAATAAGAGATGCCCGCGGTGATCTAATCCTGTAATGCAGGTACAGAAATTCATCGCCGTATAAACATACATGCTTAACAAGAATTGAGTCAGTACCTCCGCATCACATCCATTTCCTTGCGCCACTCCTTCAATTTCTTCCAGAATCGCCGGATAATCAGATTTATACAGGAATTTTACTGATTCACTGTATTCTTTTCGTTCTTTCGTTCCGGGAGGCAACGTTGCGGACAGATTAACGCCCAGTTCTGCAAAATATTTTCCATATTGAAAACCAATCTCTCGTGGAGTTCCAACTAAGTTTAAATTGTTCATCTTCTATTTTCTCCTGATTTCAGGAGCTGGCGCCAACCCCACAATTAGGATAACTGAATAAAAATTACTTGTCTATGCTTAAATTTTATTCTTAATTTTCTTTTTCCTTTTTCAAAGCTCACCTGTTTAATCTTATGTTTCACGTGAAACATTTGATATGGCTGTTATTATTTGATGTTACTCAATTACATTCTTTTCCACTGCATAAGAAGCTCAATTTCGCCTGTTTTCTGATCCATAAGCCGTTCACCAATAACAAAGCCTTCCTTAAGATAAAATTGCAACGCTCTTTGATTCTTTTGATATACGCTCAGCGTCAATTCTTCATTTCCTGTCTTAGCCCATTCGATTAAAGAATGTCCAATCCCTCTTGATTGAAAATCAGAACTTACAAATAAACCTTCAATTCTTGTTTCATTCATTCCAATGAAACCGACGATATGTCCATCAATTTCCGCGACTTGAATAAGACTGTGAGGGAGCATTTTTCTCACTTCTTCTTTATTCTCCTTCCAATAATCTGATTCAATAAAAGAATGAGCCTGAATATTGCTTTCCAACCAGATCTTAACAACATAATCAAGATCGTCTGTTCTCATAGTTCTTAACATATTTCCTCCAAAGTAATGAAAAAGGAGAGTTATCTCCCCTTTTCATACTATTTCTTCTCGATTTTTGTCTTTCCGCCCATATACATTCTTAACGGTTCAGGAATATTCACCGTTCCGTCAGCGTTTAAATTGTTTTCCAGGAAAGCAATCAGCATTCTTGGCGGAGCTACGACTGTGTTATTCAGCGTATGGGCAAAATACTTCCCTTCCTTGCCCTGAACACGAATGCCTAATCGGCGAGCCTGCGCATCGCCCAGATTAGAGCAGCTGCCTACTTCAAAATACTTCTTCTGACGCGGAGACCAGGCTTCTACGTCGCAGCTCTTTACTTTCAGATCTGCCAGGTCGCCAGAGCAGCATTCCAGCGTTCTGACAGGAATATCCAGTGAACGGAAGAAATCGACCGAGTTCTTCCACAGCTGATCATACCAGTATTTTGAGTCTTCCGGCTTGCAGACAACGATCATTTCCTGCTTTTCGAACTGATGAATTCGATAAACGCCGCGTTCTTCAATGCCATGCGCACCCACTTCTTTACGGAAGCATGGGGAATAAGACGTCAGCGTCTGCGGAAGCTGTTCTTCATCAATAATCGTATCAATGAACTTGCCAATCATGGAATGTTCGCTGGTACCAATCAAATACAGGTCTTCCCCTTCAATTTTATACATCATGTTTTCCATTTCCGCAAAGCTCATGACGCCTGTGACCACGTCGCTGCGGATCATAAATGGCGGGATGTAGTAGGTAAAGCCACGGTCGATCATGAAATCCCGCGCATAGGACAAAATTGCAGAATGCAGACGGGCAATATCGCCTTTTAAATAGTAGAAACCATTTCCACTCGTTTTTCTGGCACTGTCCAGATCAATTCCATCAAACGACTCCATGATCTCCGTATGATAAGGAATCTCAAAATCAGGAACGACAGGCTCGCCGAATTTTTCAATTTCCACGTTTTCACTGTCATCTTTGCCAATCGGGACTGTTTCATCAATGATATTCGGCAGCACAAGCATAATCTTTTTGATCTCCGCTGCTAATTCTTCTTCCTTCACTTCCAAATCAGCCAGCTGCCTTGCAATATTGGCAACCTCTTTCTTTGCTTCTTCCGCTTTTTCTTTTAAGCCCTGCTTCATAAAGCCGCCGATCTGCTTACTGATGGCATTCCGCTGTCCCCGCAGACTATCGCCGTCGGTTTTCGCCTTCCGGAACTGACGATCCAATTCGACCACCTTATCGACTAATTCCAATTTTTGATTCTGAAACTTCTTTTTAATGTTTTCTTTGACTACTTCTGGATTTGTACGCAACAAATTGATGTCCAGCATGACTATTTCCTCCTTTTAACATAAAAAAGGCCCGCCCACTCAGGGACGATGCCTCGTGTTGCCACCCTAATTACCAATGTTTCACGTGAAACATCAGTCACTTGAATCGTTAACGGCGATAACCGGAAAGGTTCACTTTCACTCCGAGGTGGATTTCAGCACGGATTGACAACAGTTTTCACCAACCACTGTTTCTCTAAAGAAAATCATGTACTTACTTATCCTCATCTACGTTTTAACACCTTCATTTTAATCAAGCCCCATTTTTTTGTCAATGGATAAAACGAAACCAACGTAATTCCGATTTCATTCCTTCTTCAGTTTGACCCGAAAGAAAGAAAATAAACGAGAAATTGAGATATTGAATCCGCAAAACGAAAATTAATCTGAAAACTTACGAACTGGGCGGATATATTTCCAGCACCGCTCAGGATTAAAATAGAAATAAATTAACCGTCCTGGAGTCGTTGTATCATAACCATATCCAGTGTCTTTGAAATCAAAATCAGCCATCGCCTTCTCAACTTTTTCCTCAACGCTGCGATTTTCCTGTTCATAATCAAACGGGCCATGCTCAAAAACGAGGTATTCGCCCTCAGGAATTTCTGTCAGCTGCATCCCTGTGGGAATTTCTCCTTGATACTCGTTGGGAAGCCGGACTCCGTAACACTCTGTACGGGGGAAGCCCCAGTCGCATAGCCGTCCTGACGGATCATTACGATAAGCCATAATCTGACCTCCGCCGCTGTTCGCTTCGCTTCCGCCCTCATCATCTAATTTTCCTTTGATACTGTCGAGCAATCCGCAAATCGTTGCCTGATCCTGACCTGGAATCTGATTTTGTTTCTGCCAGAAATCCCAGTATCCGTTACTCTCTTTATTTTCAACATACAAAAATTGATGAGCTGGAATCGTAACGAAATAAATTTTTAAAGCTTCTGATGACTTAACCATACCAATCTCTCCTTGTCCAAAAAAGTAGCGATCAAAAGGATTGATTTTCGTACGTAAAATAACTGGCACAGGATGTCTCCGATAATCGCTGGGCGTTATGCCATACAAGTTTTTAAACGCCCGGGTAAAGGCTTCATGGGAAGAAAAGCCATAATCCAGAGCGATTTCCAGGATTCCTTTCTCACTGTCACGGACTTCCTTTAAAGCAAAGGCCAGTTTCCGCCGGCGCAGATAATCCCGAAACACCATTCCCGATATTGCCTTAAATTTTCGCGCTGTATAAAACTCGGAATAGCCCAGCTGATCGGCCAAAGCATTCAAGGTCAGAAATTCGTCCTGATGCGCTTTGATACTCTCGTCAATCACATTAACGACGTACTGAATCTGTTTTTGCCATTCAAGCATAAATCTTTCCTCCTTTCGCTGCTTACTTTGCAATTATAGGCCACCCCCTGCTTCGCCGCTTGATCAGACTTGCCTTTTTCGTTTTTCACTTTCAGGAATTGAAGATCTTGATTTCAGCTTGAATATTATTCTTATTAAAATTGAGAACGCTTCTCTTCTCTGTTACATCCTATTCTTTATCCTGTTCTAAAAATTATTAAAGTGAATGTGAATTCCGAAAAAAAGCTATAATCTTAATCGACTATAGCTTTTTCATTACTTTTTAAAACTAGTTCTATTTCAGTCTATTCCTGAATCTCAGATTCAGATGCGTCACCTTGAACTTCGCTGCTCTGATCCCCGGTTTCATCCGTTTCTACCGTTGAATTCAGTTCGCTGTTTCCGGCTTCGTCCTCTGTTTCCTCATCGTCTTCCGACTTGTAAACGATGGCAACCGTTGAAACACTCTGGCTGTCTTCTACGGAAATCAACTTCACACCCTGCGTATTCCGGCTGTATACCGAAACCTTTTCCAAACTGATTCGAATGACGATTCCTTCGTTGGTCATAATCAGGCAGTCTTCATCGCCGTTGACCGCGCGTAAGAAGACTAACGGTCCGTTCTTATCGGTAACCTGAACGGTCTTTACCCCCTTGCCGCCGCGGTTGGTCATTCGGTAATCCTCCAGTTTGGATTTCTTACCATACCCCTTTTCCGTAACGGACAGGATGTACTGACCTTCAAAGTCGGTCGTCATGCCGATAACCCGGCTGCCGTTGACATTGAAGCCCTTGACACCGGTTGCGGTCCGGCCCATCGGACGGACGTCGGTTTCATCGAAGCGAATTGCCTGTCCATTCGCCGCCGCAATCAGAATCTGACTGCTGCCGGTCGTCGGTTTCGCGCTGATCAGCTCGTCGCCCTCGCGCAGATTGATCGCAATCTTACCCGATTGCCGGATATTTTCGAATTCTTCAATCGGGACACGTTTGACAATGCCCTGCGCTGTGACAAAGAACAGGAACTTCGCCGGAGAATTCTCGCGTTCTACCGGTACCATTGCCAGTACCTTTTCATCCTTGTCCAGATTCAACAGGTTGACGATTGGAATGCCCTTGGAAGTCCGGGAAGCCAGCGGGACCTGATAGCCCTTGATCCGGTACACCTTGCCCTGATTCGTAAACATCAAAAGGTAATCGTGCGTCATCATCGTCAGGAACTGATCGACGATATCATCCTCATGCATGCTCATGCCCTTGATACCCTTGCCGCCGCGATTCTGCAGCCGGTAGGTATCGACCGGAATCCGCTTGACATAGCCGTTGACCGTCATCGTGATCACGACGTCTTCCTGCGGAATCAGATCTTCATCCTGCATATCAATTTCAGCGTCGATGATTTCGGAACGACGCTTGTCGTTGTACTTTTCTTTAATCTCCGTCAATTCCGAACGGATGATTTCCAAAACGCGGCTGTGATTGTTCAGAATATCCTTTAAATCGGTAATCTGCGCCATCAAACCGTCATACTCTTCTTCAATTTTCTGCCGTTCCAAGCCGGTCAACCGTCTGAACTGCATATCCAGGATCGCCTTCGCCTGAATTTCGCTCAGGCCGAAGTTTTCCATCAACCCGTTCATCGCAATGGATGTGTCCTTGGAACTGCGAATCAGGCTGATGATGGCATCAATGTGATCCAGCGCAATCTTCAAGCCTTCCAAGATATGCGCACGGTCTTCCGCTTTCTTCAATTCAAAGCGTGTCCGGCGCACCGTGACGTCGATCTGGTGATCAAGATAGCATTTTAAAACATCCTTCAATCCCAGCTGCTGCGGGGCGTTGTCGACCAGAACGATCATATTTACGCCGAACGACGTCTGCAGCGAGGTCATGCGGTACAGCTGGTTTAAGATAACGTCGCTCTGGACGTCCTTACGCAGTTCGATCACGATGCGGATGCCTTCCATGTTGGATTCATCGCGCAGATCAGTAATGCCCTCAATAATCTTCTCACGGACCAGACTGGCGATCTTTTCAACCAGCGCCGCCTTGTTGACGACATATGGAATTTCCGTTACGATGATCTGTTTCTTGCCGTTAGGCATATCCTCAACCTTGACCTTAGACCGGATCATGATGGATCCGCGGCCGGTTTCATAGGCCTGCTTGATGCCCGCACGGCCTAAGATATACCCGCCTGTCGGGAAATCCGGACCGCTGATGTAATCTTCCATCAGTTCCATGACCGTGATATCCGGGTTCTCCATCAACGCAATGACAGCGTCGATCGTTTCTCCGAGGTTATGCGGCGGAATATTGGTCGCCATGCCGACCGCGATGCCGGTTGTCCCGTTGACTAACAAGTTCGGGAAGCGGCAAGGCAGAACCACCGGTTCGTGTTCCTCGCCGTCGTAGTTATCCATCCAGTCGACAGTATCTTTATTGATATCGCGCAGCAGCTCCATCGAAATCTTGGACATGCGCGCTTCGGTATATCGCATAGCCGCCGCTCCATCGCCGTCAACCGAGCCGAAGTTGCCATGGCCGTCGACTAACGGATAACGATAGCTGAAATCCTGAGCCATTCGGACCATCGTTTCATAAACCGCGGTATCCCCATGCGGGTGATATTTACCGATAACTTCACCGACGATACGCGCCGATTTCTTATGCGGCTTATCCGCAACGATGCCCAGATCGTTCATCGCGTACAGAATGCGGCGGTGGACCGGCTTCATTCCATCCCGGACATCCGGCAGCGCTCGCGCCACGATAACGGACATGGAGTAATCCAGAAAGGATGTCCGCATTTCACTGGAAATATTCGTTGTTTTTATATTTCCGTGATTAAAGTTGTTCTCATCCATCGACGATCCTCCTTAAATATCCAAATTCTTCACGAAATGGGCGTTTTCCTGAATAAAGTTGCGGCGCGGTTCGACTTCGTCGCCCATCAGCATCGAGAACACGGCGTCCGCATCCATCGCGTCTTCAATCGTCACCTGAATCAGGGTTCTGACTTCCGGATCCATTGTCGTTTCCCACAGCTGTTCCGGATTCATTTCACCCAAGCCTTTGTAACGCTGAATATTCAGCCGGTCGCCCAGCTCAGCTTTGACATGATTCAATTCGTCGTCCGAGTAGGCATAACGAACCTGTTGGCCCTTCTGAATCTTATACAGCGGCGGCTGCGCAATGTAGACGAATCCGCCTTCAACCACCGGCCGCAAATAACGATACAGGAATGTTAACAGCAGCGTGCGGATATGTGCGCCGTCGACATCGGCATCGGTCATGATGACAATTTTATGATAGCGCAGCTTCGTCACGTCGACTTCCTCGCCGACCCCCGCGCCGAAGGCGGTGATCATCGAACGGATTTCGTTGTTGTCAAAAATACGGTGCAAACGGGCTTTTTCAACGTTTAAAATCTTACCCCGCAGCGGCAGGATCGCCTGAAACTTGGAATTTCTTCCCTGTTTTGCGCTTCCGCCGGCGGAGTCCCCTTCCACCAGGTAAATTTCGCAGATTTCAGCATTCTTACTGGAACAGTCAGCCAGTTTTCCCGGCAGTGAACTGATTTCCAGCGCGCTTTTCCGACGTGTCAGTTCACGGGCTTTTTTCGCCGCCAAACGTGCTTTGGAGGCCAGCTGCGCTTTTTCGATGATCAGCTTCGCGCTGTTCGGATTTTCCAATAAGAACCGTTCCAGCTGTTCGCCCAGAATGTTGGAAACGATCTTGCGCACTTCGACGTTGCCCAGCTTGGTTTTCGTCTGGCCTTCATACTGCGGATCCGGATGCTTGACGGAAATGATCGCGGTCAGCCCTTCGCGCACATCGTCGCTCTGCAGCCCTTCCTCGTCCTTTTTCAACAAGCCCGCCTCCTTGGCGTAGTTGTTTAACGTGCGGTTGAGCGCCAGCTTGAAGCCTTCCTCGTGCGTGCCGCCCTCGCCGGTATTGATGTTGTTGCAGAATGAATACACATTAGGCACATAGCCGTCATTGTACTGCATCGCAATTTCAACCTGGATGCCGTCCTGCTCGCCTTCCACGTAAATGATTTCTTCGTGGATCGGCGTCTTGTTTTTATTTAAAAACGCGATGTATTCCTTCAAGCCGCCCTCATACAAAAACGTATGCGTCCGCTTGACTTCATCTTCCATTCTCTCGTCCGTAAACAACAGCTTAATGCCCTTGTTTAAGAAGGCGATCTGGCGCAGCCGGTCATATAACACGTCGTGGTTGTAAGCGACGGTTTCCGTAAAGATCGTCGAATCCGCTTTGAAACGGACTAAACTGCCATGCTTATCCGGATCGCAGGTCCCGATCTGCTTCAGCGGCGCAACCGCCTTGCCGCCGTTTTCGAAGCGGATAAAGAAGACCTTGCCTTCCTTGTAGACCGTGACCTCCAGCCATTCGCTCAGCGCGTTGACGACGGAAGCGCCGACGCCGTGCAGACCGCCGGAGACTTTATACGCTCCGCCGCCGAACTTGCCGCCGGCGTGCAGAACAGTGAAAATCGTTTCTACCGTTGAAATTCCCGTCTTTTCATGAATTTCAACCGGCATGCCGCGGCCGTTATCCTCGACCGTGACGATATTTTCAGGATCGACAGTGACTTCAATATCCGTCGCATACCCGGCCAGCGCCTCGTCGATCGAGTTGTCGACGATTTCCCAGACCAGATGATGCAGGCCCTTTTCCGAAGTCGAACCGATATACATGCCAGGCCGTTTTCGGACCGCCTCTAACCCCTCCAGCACTTGAATATCATGCGAGGTATAAGAATGCTCTACTGGTTTTTCCATATTCAATTCATGTCCTCCTTCCAAGGTCGTATCTGACCGCTGTCTATTTCTGCAATTTTAACTTTTCGCGACAGAAACGGAAGCAGATCCGCAATTTCCGTCGTCGTAATAAACGTTTGGATTTCCGGGGAAATCAAAGAAAAAAGGTTTACCCTTTTTTGTTGATCCAGCTCCGACAACACGTCGTCCAAAAGCAATACCGGCAGTTCGTGAAGCTGATCTGCAATGAAGTCGATCAGCGACAGTTTCCACGCCAGTACAATCATTCTCCGCTGACCCTGGGAAGCATAGCTCAACACATCCCGTCCGTTGAGCTGAAAGCTCAGATCGTCGCGGTGAACGCCGCTGGACGTCGTCTTCAAAATCCGGTCGCGCTCGCGGTTTTCCAACAATTTGCGGCTGATTTCTTCCCGCATCGCCGCCGGCCCGGTTTGTTCCGTGATCGTATGGTAGGCCGCCCTGACCTGCGCTTCTTCTTCGGCCAGCGTGCTGTACATCCGGCTTAAACTTTCATTCATCCTGGCGATGAATTGCCGCCGCATCGTGATGATTGTCAGCTGCTGCTCGATCATCTGCTGATCCAGAACCTCCAGCATCGCGTTGTCGACGTGTTCGCGTTTCAAAAGGCTGTTGCGTTCTTTTAAAAGCTTCATCATCGCGCTCAGCGCCTGCATGTACCGCGGCGAAACCTTGCCGATCTCCACGTCCATCAACCGTCTTCGTACCTTCGGCGGCGCTTCAAAAAGCTCCAAATCCGAAGGCGCAAACAGCACCGCGTTGAGCTTGCCGATGAATTCGCTGGATCGGGATATCGGCTTCTGATGGATCATCAGCGTTTTTCCTTTTCCGTGAATCACCGCCGACAGCACCATCTCCGGCTCAGTATCCAGCCGGCATTCCGCCTTGCAGAAGTCCTGGCCTTCCCGGATCATATCCTGATCCCGCACAGCCCGGTGAGATCGTGTCGTCGAAAGCAGTACGATGCTTTCCAGAAGATTGGTTTTGCCCTGCGCGTTTTTCCCGATGATCACATTCATGTGCGGATCCGGGATAAACTGGCAGGAATCATAGTTTCTGAAATTTTTCAGGCGGATCTGATTGATCTTCATCGTTCGATCGTATAACGCTTATCCTCGATCCTGATTTCATCACCGGGATAAAGCTTGCGGCCGCGCCGGTCTTCTTTTTCACCGTTGACCGTAATCTTGAGTTCTTTCACTGCCAGCTTTGCTTCGCCCCCGGAGGAGATCCAGTCCGTCATTTTCAGCAGCTGCCCCAAGGTAATGAATTCCGTATCGATTTTGATCATTGTCAGAGTCCTTTCCTGCCTGTGGCCTATCGTATAGATTATACCACAAAAGCAAGCAAAAAGCACCGTCTGGGTGCTTTTATTTCGTGTTTCAGAAAGATTTAAGAATAGGTTCTGACCGGCAGAACCAGCTGCAGAATCGAGTCATCGTCAGTGTTGCGGATGACGAAGGGTTTCATCTCGCCGCTGAACAGAATTTTGATCGTCGTTGCGGATAAAACGCGGATCGCTTCAAACACATATTTGCCGCTGAATGAGATTTCAAGCGGATTGCCTTCATAGCCAAGGATGTTTAAATTTTCAACCGATGAACCGACTTCCTGTGATTTGCTGGAAATGACGACTTCCTCGCTGTTGGCACTCAGCTTGACGATGGAAATGCCTTCATTTTTGATGAACGACGCACGGTCGATCGCATTGAGCATGTCGCGGGAATCCACGGTCAGCTCATGCGCGAATTCTGTCGGAATTAAACGGGCGGTTTCCGGATAGGCGCCGTCGATCAGACGGGTCTGAATCACGGTTTCACCAATCCAGAACTGCGCTTTCTTATCCGAGACGGCGATCAGCACGCTGCTGTCCTGAGCGATCGTCTTGGACACTTCATTTAAGCTCTTGGCCGGGATGGTAATGTTAAAGTTGTTTTCGGAGGTCAGATCGACGATCTTGCGGGCCAAGCGGTAGCTGTCGGTAGCGACGCATTCCAGCCGCTTGCCGCTGCACTTCATGTTGACGCCGGTTAAGACCGGGCGGGTTTCCCGATCACTGGTCGCAAACGTCGTCTGGCTGATGACCTTTAATAAGACGTCGGCATCCATTTCAAACTGCTGACCCGGGCGGGTAAAGTCGATCGCCGGATAGTCCAGGGCGCGCATCCCGTTGATCCGGAATTCTGCCGACATCCCGCTGATCTTGGTCAGCGAACCGTCGACGATTTCCAGTTCGATTTCGTCGGCGTCGATCTTTCTGACGATTTCGAGGATATATTTGGCTTCAATCACAATCGAACCGGTTTCTTTGACGATCAGATTGGTTTCTTCATCGCTGCCATTTAATGTGGTCTGGATGGAGATATCGGAATCACTGCCGGTCAGTACGATGGAATCCTGATTCACTTCAATTTTGATGCCGGATAACGCTGGTAATGGCGAGTTGGAAGAAATCGCTCTGGATACGGTATTGAGGGCAGAGTAGAAAACTCGCTTGGAGATTTTGAAATTCATGGTGTACCTCCCTTGTGTTTTTATTAAGTATTCAAGTTCAACATCATTAGGACTGTGGAAAAGTGGATAACGTTTCAAAAAGCCTTATATTACAGGTCTATTTTATCACTTTTGACGGCGGAAATAAAGTGGAAAGCAGTGGTTAACTATTTGACCTGCATGAGCTTCTCCAGCTCGCCGACTGCCTGCCGGTAGGTCTCGTCGTTCTTTAACCCCTTCTCAACTTTCTCGCAGGCGCTCATCACCGTCGAGTGATCACGCTTGCCGAATTCATCGCCGATTTTCACGTAAGGCATGTCGAGATGCTTGCGGCACAGATACATCGCCATGTGCCGGGCGGTCGCGATGTTTTTCGTGCGCGTTTTGGAGACCAGCTGCAGTTTGGTCAGGCCATAGTAATCGGCGACGCAGCGGATGATCTTGGAGGCGGTCAGATCGTTTTTATCAATCGTCTGGGCCTGGCCGCGGAACGCGGAAACCGCCGTTTTGAAATCGATCCGGGTGCTGTTGGAGAAGTTGATTGAATAGAATAATAAACGGTTGAGCGCGCCTTCCAGCTTGCGCACATCCTGCGAAAAATTCGAAGCGATGTATGCCAGCACATCGTCGTCGATGATCGCCGGATCGACGCTCTGCTTTTCCAGCTTGACCTTTAAGATCGCAACGGACGTTTCAAATTCCGGCGAGTCGACGCCGACGGACAACCCGGAAGAGAAACGGCTGATCAGGCGTTCTTCCAGTCCTTTGATCTCGGTCGGATGGCGGTCGGAGGTCAGGCAGATCTGCTTCTTGTTGTTGACCAGTTCGTTAAAGATGTAGAAGAACGTTTCATGGCTCTTTTCCTTGCCGGCCAGAAACTGGATGTCGTCGACCAACAGGACGTCCAGATCGTTCATTTCTTCTTTGAATTCCTGAATCTGGCCGTTTTTGATGGAATTGACGACGGCGTTGACGAAGTCTTCGCTGGTCGTGTAGTAGACTTTTTTGTCCGGCGCATGGGCGCTGACGTAGTTGCCGATCGCGTTTAACAAATGCGTCTTGCCTAACCCGGAATTGCCGTAGATGAACAGCGGGTTGAAAAACTGTCCGGGATTGTAGGCACAGGCCAGCGCTGCGGAGTGGCTTTCGCGGTTGCTTCCCCCGACTACGAAATTGTCAAAAGTGTAATCCGGGATCAGGTTGGTCGTGTTCAATCCAGTGATCGCCGGCGCTTTCTTTTTCGCCGCCATCGGCCGGATTTTCTGCAGCTGGCTTTCCATGATAATCTCGCAGCTGATCTTCCGTTCCTGAACTTCGCTGATCGCTTCTTCAACGATCTCTTTGTTCTGCATCATAATCGTTTGCTGGATATACCCGGGCACGACGACCAGAGCTTTCTTTTCATCAAGGTCCATCAGCTTGGAATCGGAAAAAAACTGATTAAAGATCAGATTGTCCAGTTTTTCCTGCTGTTTCCCCTTTTCCAAGATCAGCGTCAGGGTTCGTTTCCAGATATCGGATAAGTAAGAATCCATTACTGTCATTTTTTATACAACTCCCATTCGTGGATAAGTTTCCATAGCACTACTAGTTTAGCTAATTTATCAGCATTTTTCCACGATGATTTTCTTCCAAAAAAAGTTTTCCACAGGATAAGTGTCCTTAAATCGGTGTTTATTGTTTGTTTATGCCGGGTTATCCACTGTAATCCACATCTTTTCCATTGTGGAGAAAGTGGGGAAAAGTGGACATGGATAACTTTTTTGGGGAAAATGGGGATAAAACCGGTGGAACATAAAGTTATCAATAGTTTATCCATATCAAAATAGCCTTTTATAAAAGTCTTTTTGACATAATCCACCATTATCCACAACTGTGGATAACTATTGAATGTGGAATGCGGAGAAGGCGTGGATAAAGAATTATCCAACCGCGGGAAAACCCCGAAAATCCGCGGGTTGGACAGAAGCTGCGGTTTTTCCTGTGGATATCTTGGGATTTGCTTACCATTGCCGCGATGGTATAATTACAATACGATAAAGTGAGGATTAAAAAATGATACGTTTGATCTTTTGCGACGTGGACGGAACGCTGGTTCAGGATAACGAGCAGGGGGAATACACGATTTCGGTGGAAAACCTCCGGGAAATCAACAAGACGGTGAACTCCGGCGTGCATTTCGCGCTGGCGACGGGGCGTCCCGCCGACTTTGTTCCGCGGACTTATGGCCGGCAGTTCAGCTTTGATACGGTCGCCTATTCCGGCGCTTACGTCACATCGCGCCAGAAGCTGATTTACGAAAGTGTATTTACGCTGGAAGAAGCGCGGCATGTCCATGCTTTGTTGGAAAATCAGCCGGCGGAACTGTTGTGCATCACGAATCAGAATGATTATTGCTTTGCGGATCGGAAACCGGAATACATCGACGAATTTTCCGATCCGGACAATGTGCCGGACCATCGGGAAATCCTGCCGTGGACACTTGCGGAGCTGAGCCATCGCAAACCTGAAATAACCTTTGTTTCGCTGGTGATTCTTTGCCATCAGCCGGAAACGTTAGCGCTGCTGGCCAGACAGGCTGCGCGATTGGGCTATGATCCGGTCATGACCCGCCATGATGGATACTCGATGATGAAACCCGGCGTCAACAAGGCCAGCGGAATTCAGAAGATCGCCGCGCTCGACCATGTGCCGCTGTATGAGATCGCCGTTTTAGGGGATTCTATCAATGATCTGGAAATGTTTGAATTGATTGAAGAAAGCTACGCGATGGAAAAAAGCAATCCGGAAATCCTGGCGCGGGCTAAATATATTGTGCCCGACGTTGCCGCGGCGCTGCGCCGGATTCAGGAGAAAAACCGCGAAGAACAGGAGATGAGCAAGTGTTGAAAATAACGAAAATACTGATTGCCCTGATGCTGGTCATGACGATCGGCGGTTGTGGAAAAAAGGCAAAGACGCCGGCCGAGGATCATTCTGCCCCTGCCGAAACGACCTCGCCGCAGCCAACTGATGCACCGGAGGAGACTCCGGCGTCGGGCAAGGAGGATGGGGAAGGAGATATTCTTATGGAAGTTCCAGATCTGACCAGTCTTGAAAGCATTACGCTGATCGTCAACAAGCAGCGTCCCTTAGGCAAAGATTATGAACCGGCCGACCTTGTGAAACCAGATGTGCCGCTGGCCAAGTCCTCCGTCACGCTGCGTCAGGAGGCGGCGGACGCGATGAAAATCATGTTTGACGCCGCAAAAGAAGACGGCATTTCTTTAATGATCGGCAGCGGCTACCGTTCTTATGATTATCAGAAAAATCTGTATAACAACTATGTCGCCCGCGACGGCGAGGAAGAAGCCAGCCGCTATTCCGCCAAACCAGGCCAGAGCGAGCACCAGACCGGACTGGCCGCCGATTTATCCGGAACGAACGGCAGCTGTTATCTCAAAGGCTGTTTCAAGGATACCGACGAAGGCGTCTGGCTGAAAGAAAACGCCTGGAAATACGGCTTCATCCTGCGCTATCCGGAAGGCAAGGAAGAAATCACCGGTTATATCTTCGAACCGTGGCATTACCGCTATTTCGGCACGGAAGAAGCGCAGAAAATCTATGAAAGCGGTTTAACCGTAGAAGAATATTACAATTTACTGGATTAGGCTTTTCAATTTCTAATTCATCTTCTATAATGGGGCTGTTTTTGAGCCAATGAAGAAGATGAAGGAGCAGCGATGAAGAAAAAATGTCTCTTTTTTGATATTGACGGTACGCTGGTGGATGAACAGACGCACCAGATTCCGCAAAGTACGATTGAAGCCCTGCACACGGCCCGGCGCAACGGCAGCGTTGTATTTATCAACACCGGCCGGCCCTATTCCCACGTTTCAGCGAGGATCAAAGCTTTGAATTTTGACGGCTACTGCTGCGGCTGCGGTACGGAAATTCTGGTTCAGGGAAAACCCCTCTACCGTCATCAGATTCCACAAACCGTCTGCCAGCAGATCAAGGAAAAAGCCGACGCGTGCCGGATCGACGTATTCGGTGAAAATACGCCGACCTGTTACGTCAGCCTGGGACATGTGGAGAACGGTTTTGTGAAGTCGATGGAGATTCTGCACAGCGAAGGCTTCAACAACATTGTTCCCTGGATTGACCACCGCTCCGAATTCGTAAAGTTCTGCATCGCTTATGATCAGCGCAGCGATCTGGAAGACTTCAAACATTTTTTGAAGCAGAAAGAATTTGCGTTTATCGACCGTTTCGACGGATTCGCGGAGATTGTCCCTCAGGCTTGCAGCAAAGCAACGGCGATTGACGTCGTGCGGGAAAAATACAATGTTGATCTGCAGGACTGCTACGTCTTCGGCGACAGCACGAACGATCTGCCCATGCTCAAACATGTGCCGCACAGCGTTTTAATGGGTAACGGTACGCCTTCCCTGCAGCCTGTCGTTGAAAAGGTCACGGCCCCGATCGATCAGGATGGCATTGCGAAAGCACTGAAAGAATACGGCTTGATCGGCTGAATTGATATAAAAAAGCAGAAACCTTCCGGCTTGCAAGATGTCGGAAGGTTTTATTCTGAAAAACGCATGAAATTGAAGAAGGTTTCTGGAAAAATAAGTTTTCTGTAGGAGCTTTCGATTTGAACGCGTGATTTCAGCGCTGTTTTAATCCGCAAATCCTGTTTTATTCTGGGCGGTCACAACGACTGCATGCAGGGAAAAACAGGATAGACAAACGATTATAAAATGATTTTCGTCTATCAAATCAATAAAAAAACCGGCCGCAGTGCTTGCAAGTTTGGATAATCGCTGAAAAGCGGGGCCGGAAATTTATGATCAAAAGGATGTCTGAAAAAAGATCGGTGCCCATCCTGCCGCAGTGACTGTCTGATCAGGACGCTAGTGTTGCGCCGGAGGATCTTCCCGATGAACCGGGCGGTCCAGATCCTTTGCCGTTTTAGAATCCACAGGCGAGGTCCGCAGGTAAAAACTGTTTTTCCCCTGCCGTTTTGCCTGATACATTGCTATATCTGCGGCGTCATACAGCTGATCATAAGTCGTGCCGTCGATGGGCGCGTAGGCAATGCCGATGCTGACGGAAAAAGTTCCGGCTTTTTCCGCAGCGAGCCGTTTAAGAATATGCGAAGCTTTCTGAACCGCAATCATCGGATCGCGGGTTTGTCCCATGAAAACCATGAATTCATCCCCGCCCAGTCTTCCGATCACGTCGTTCTGGCGAAATTCGGATTTAAGCAGCTCTACGAGGTCAATCAGGATCTGATCGCCGATCCGGTGACCCCGCGTATCGTTAATCTCTTTAAAATTATCAATGTCCAGTAAGAACAAAAAGCCGGTTTCCTCTTCATTCAGATGTTCGGTGATCTGCGCTTTGGTTGCTTCCCGGTTCAAGGCGCCGGTCATCGCGTCAGTGGAAGATTTTTCGATCAATCGTTCCTCCTTGGATTTCTGATCCTGAATGTCGGCGATCTTTCCGATAATGGATAACGGCCGCCCGCCGCGCTCGCGCAGCGTTTGTCCCTGGCAGGAAACCCAGCGGTAATTCCCGGCACGGGTCTGGAAACGAACGTCGATGCGGTATAAGGTATCAACGGCGGCCTGGGACGCTGTTTTCAGCATGGTGATCAAAGTGGTCTGGTCATCCGGATGGATCAAAGGCATGGCCCCCGGATAATCCATGGGGTAAAGAATCAGATCAGCCGGCACGTTAAATCGTTCCGCAATGTTGGGCGTAAATGTCAGCCGCTGTGTTTTACAGGAATATTCAAATAAAATGGTATCCGAGAATTGTGCGAGCAGATCGTAGCGCGCCTGATTGTGCAAAATTTTCTTCCGCTGCCAGATAAAAATAGTGATGATCATTCCAGCGAGCAAAATCAGAAAGAGAATCAGCGAAGCAGTTAAAACCGCGGCGTTTTGGCTGATCAGCTTGGAATATCCCTTAAATTCGTAAGGATAAGCGATCGTCAGCAGCAGCCAGTCGTTATAGCCCAAAGCGGAAATCGTGAGATACAACGCGCGGTTTTTCGTGCCTTTGACCAGCAGCATATCGCTTTCGCCCCGGTTCAGCGCCGCTTCCACATGGGCGATCGCATCTTCAGAAACGCCGATGTTCTCCAGTTCCGACTGAAGCTGATAAGGAATTTCCGGCCATCCAAACGGCTCAAGAATAATTTCGCCGTCGCGGCGGATCAGAAAATTCTGGGCATATTCTTCATTTCTGGCATTGGGAACACTGACGAACAGATTGGCGTTAAGAATGCTGTGGAAGGCGCCGATCACCTGACCTTTCTGGATCACCGGGACAGAAACGCTGATCAGGGCGTCCGTCCCGTATTGTTTTTGGCGGAACAGATCCGAAACGTAAGGATGGCCGTCCAGCAAGTTTTGGATCCCCTGCGGATCAGTTCCCGGCACCGGCGTATTGACCATGGATTGCAGCGTCTGAGCGGAAACATATTGAATATCCCGAACCGTATTGAAGTTTTCAATGGCAGTCAGATAGGATTGCGTCCAGGGGCTGTTGGGATCGGTGTCGGACGTCTGGTAAATTGCCGCGATGGCTTCCAGACTGCGCTGGGTATCTTCAATGGCATTGATCGCTTCTAATTCCTGCTGCTGATGAGAAACGCTCAGGATTTCACTGATCAGTTTCTGAAAAACCTCTTCATTGCGCTTTTGATTGATCTGAAGCAGACCGGCAATCACCAAAAGCGACACGATCAGACTGCCGGCGATCAAAAACCAGCTTGTACGGAAAACCGTCTTTTTTTGAGAGAAATTCGTTTTGTGTTTCATGGATCTTCACCCGTTTTCTAAGGAGAAAAAGTCGTCTTCTGACCTTGTGCACGTGAAAAGCAAATATTACCGACGTTTTAATGAAACAAAGAAGAAGAAAAACGGAAAAAGAATTCCGGTTTATATTTCTTCCGGAAATCAGCGTTATTGATTTTCAGGTTTTGTTTTTCTGGTTTGTAATTGCGGAATTATCCCTGGGATAAACTGGTAAAATGATAAATTGAATTCAGGAATAAAGAGTATCTTTATTGTATAGCTTTCAATCGGGAGAATCAAGAACAGGGCTTAAAAAGGTGCGCCAGAAGCGCCGAGAAATTCAGTAAAAGAGATGCTGAGGAAGCGGCCGAAATTGCCTTGATCTGAGTGAAAATAAAAAAAACTTCTTTCATTTTATCAAAAAAGGAGAAATCAGAGGGGGAAGTCGGCGGAGTTTAGTTGACTTTTACAGAAAAACTATTGTATAATGTACCAGCAATTGCTCATTATTGTATAAAAAGAACTGGAGGTGGCTCTTTAATATGAAAAGAACTTATCAACCGAGCAAAAGAAAACACCAAAAAGTCCACGGTTTCAGAGCCCGCATGAAAACGGTCGGAGGACGTAAAGTTTTAGCCCGCCGTCGTGCTAAAGGCAGAAAGATCTTGTCGGCATAAAATAGTCACCCACAGGTGGCTTTTTTAATAAATCAAGATGAAGAAAAAATATCGGATCAAAAAAGCCGGCGAATTTCAAACGATTATTGAGCATCGGAAATTTGTCAGCTGCCCTTCTTTCGTACTGTATGTCAAAGCACGCAAAGAGGAGCACAGCCGGATCGGAATTTCTGTCGGCAAGAAATTGGGCAATGCCGTGGTCAGAAACAAAACCAAGCGTCAGGTGCGGATGATGTTTCAGGAAATTTATGATTTTGATGAAAATTTTGACGGAATTTTAATCGTCAGGAAAAAGTTTCTGGAACAAAGTTATGCAGACAACAAAAAAGACTTGGAAAGCCTTATTAAAAAAGTTAAAATAAAGAAGTACGCATGATTATTCAGTTAAGGAGAGTTCAATGAGAAATCGTAAAAAACAGTTGCTTCTGCTGTTGGTCTTCGTCGCGCTGCTGTTTTTGGCAAGCGGATGCACATCACCAGTAGATCCGGAAACAAAAGAAGTTATTCAAATCACATCAGAGACGACGTTTAAGTATATGATGGCCAATGAAAACTGGTTCAACGCATTCTTCGTCTTCCCGTTATCGAAGTTAATTAACTTCCTGACGCCGTATGTCGGAGTCGCGCTGTCCGTTTCCATCGTCACCCTGCTGGTTCATCTGATCACGCTGATCTTCACGATCAAGTCGACGGTCATGACTCAGAAGATGCAGGTCATCCAGCCGGAAATGAACCGGATCACGAAAAAGTACGAAGGCAAGACCGACGAGCGTTCCCAGATGGCGCAGGCTCAGGAAATGCAGCGCTTATACAAGGAAAACGGCATCAATCCGTTCGGCGCAATTATTTCCTCTTTCATTCAGCTGCCGATCATCATGGCGGTTTACATGTCGGTTCAGCGTGCTGAATCCGTCGTTAACGGCACGATGTGGGGCTTAAGTCTGAAAGAAACGCCGCTGCATGGCATTATGTCGGGACAGTGGCTGTATCTGGTATTGTTTGTCATCATGGCGATCTGCCAGATCGGTTCGATGATGCTGCCGCAGTTCTTAGCGACGCAGAAAGCGAAGAAGGAAGCCGCCGCACATCATAAAAAGTATGAAAAGACCAAGCAGCCAGGCGGCAATATGATGATCTACATGATGGTCTTCATCCTTGTCATCTCCGTTAACTGGCCGGCAGCCATGACGATTTACTGGGCTGTTTCTTCGCTGGTTATGATCTTTAAGACCTTGTTCGTTCAGTTTATCTATATCGATAAGAAATAGAAAAGAAGGGACTTTATGAAGAAATACACAGGAAAAACATTAAATGACGTACTGAATTCCGCAGCGAAAGAAAAAGGCGTGTCCGTCGAGGAACTGACTTATTTCGTTACCGAAGAAAAACAAGGATTCCTGGGAATCGGAGCTTCAGTCACCGCTGAGGTTTATGCTTCCTGTGATGTCAAAGAGTTTCTCTTCAATTATATCGGCGAGTTTTTCACCGGTCTGAATCAGGATGTCGAAATTGAGATCTTTGAGGAAGACGGCGGTTATCGGATCATGCTGAACGCGGAAAACAACGCGGTGATCATCGGCAAGAACGGCCAGACGCTGCAGGCGTTGAATACCGTGGTGCGCGGAGCTGTCAATTCAGCGTTCCGCAAGCGTTTCTCAGTCATGATTGATATCAATCATTACAAAGAAGAACGGTATGAAAAGGTGAAGTCGATTGCCGGACGAATTGCGAAAACGGTGCAGCGCACGAAAGTGGATGCTTCACTGGATCCGATGCCGAATGATGAACGGAAAGTCATCCATCAGTATTTGTCGGACTGGCCATACATCAAGACGGAGAGCGAAGGCGAAGGCAGCCGGCGTCATCTGAAAATCATGTATGACCGCACAAAGACTGCGGGAAAGAAATAAATTGAAGAAAGAGCTGTAACGCAAAAGGAAAAAACCAAGCGTTACAGCTTTTTTTGTGTTCACGGGTTGAAGCGAGAGAACACATTGACATTTGTAAAGGAAATCGTTATGATTATATTGATAAATGTAGAGGTGATAATCATGGGCGGAGAGAAAAGGCTGCCGGACACGGAGCTGGAAGTGATGACGGCGATCTGGCAATGCGAGATTCCGGCAAAAACATCGGAAATTGCCAGACACATTGAACGGGACTGGACGATGTCGACGATTCAGGCGCTGTTGGCGCGTCTGGAAGAGAAAGGGTTTGTACACGTCGCCAAGCAGGGACGGTTGAAAACCTATGTTCCGTTGATCAGCGAAGAAGAATATCGCGATCAGGAAACAGTTCGATTCTTTGAGCGGTTTCACCGTAAGTCGGTGCGCAGTTTATTTATGACGCTGGTTAAAAATGAAAATCTATCAGAAGCAGATCTGGAGGAACTGGAAGAAATCATTCGGAAAGAAGAAAAAAAGCATGGTTGATTTGTTCGGACAGGTCATTGAAATTTCTCTTTCCATGTCTGTGCTCATTCTGCTTCTGTTTATTTTTTCCAAAGCTTTGCATAAACGCTACCGGGCTTCAGCGGCAGTGTTCGCCTGGCTGGCAATCGCTTTGCGGCTGATTCTGCCATGGAATATATCCTTGCCTTCCGCAGCGGTTACGATTCCCATTCCGCAGACCATGGTGCAGCCGCATCCCGTTGCTTCTGTTTTTACCGAAACTTTGCTTCCGGAGATGACCGAGGAGAACGCCGTCCCTCAGATTCCGCAGAATGCGCCTGCGGATAATCCTGAAAAAAACAATGAAGAAAGTCTTTCACCCGCGTCCGGGTTTTCCCTTTCTGCCGTGCAGATTCTGACGGGAATCTGGATCCTTGGCATGGGATTTTCCCTCCTTCGCTTAATTCTTGACTATCATCAGGTAAAAAAACTGTTGATGGCCCGCGGCCGGCGAATTTCCAGGCAAAGTCCGCAAGGCCGTCTGCTGCGCCAGCTGTGCCGGAAAATGCAAATCAGGAAAATACCGCCGCTGATGGTCAGCCGGTCAGCACCGACGCCGATGGCAATCGGTTTTTTCAATCCGTCAATCGTTTTGGCGCCGGAATTGTTGGACCATGAAAATCTGGATCTGATTCTGATGCATGAATTAATTCATTTAAAACAAAAGGATTTGTGGAAGAAAGTGCTGCTCAGCGCAGCGCAGACGATCCACTGGTTTAATCCGCTCGTCTGGCTGATGAACAATCAGGCGGAAAATGATATCGAGATGGCGTGCGATCAGCGCCTGTTAAAAGACCAGCCGAAAGAAGTCAGAGCAGTCTATGGCCGGATGATCGTCGATGTCATCCGTCAGACCCGTCTTCCGATGACGGCATTCTCCACCCGCTTTTCATCAGGAAAACCGCTGAAAAAAAGAATTCAGGCCCTATTTGATTCCTCAAGGAAAAAGAAAGGGACGCTGATCTTAACGTTGATCCTGTTATGTGCTGGCATGGGTTCCATGTTGATTGCCTGCGGCGTTCAGGCTCAGCCAGGCCAGCAGGAAGAACAGTTGCTGCGGATCAGCCGCAATGAAGACAACGCGGAACTGATGGTTCAAAGCGAAGATCCGGCTGTTCTGGAAACGATGCAGAAGGTGATTGAGCGCCAGCGAGCGCCTATCAGCGAACCTTATTATTATGATTTGAAAATCCATTTTAACGGGAAAGACTATTTGGCTTGGACCAATCCCCAATGGCTTTATCTCAAGGATCAACAGGGAAAGATCAGTTATACTGACGATCCTTACGCACTTTATGATTTCTATGCTTTGATCGGTTATGAACAGCCGGAAATCAAGACGGGAGAATTAACGATCAATCCAGTGGAGGGAGAAATCGCAAAAATCACAGTAGCTGATATAAATTCCAGACTCCAGCCTGAAAAGGAAGTCAACTGGCAATGGATTCAGCCGCATCAATATACTTATTTTGATGTGTTTTCTGATCTTCATGGAGAATATGTGGAATTGGGAAAGAATACGTGGACAAATCAAAATCCTGAATTCAAAAATGACTGGTTATTAACCTTCGTCATTCATCCTGGAGATCAATATACAAGCTATCCTTTCCCGGAAGTAATCCATATCTGTTTCCTGAAAGGAGACCTGGCGTTGATCAACGACTGGCTGGTTCAGCTGGATCATGATTACACAGAAGATATCCGTGAACTTTTGAGTAATCTTGGTGAAACAGGATCTCACTTTGAAAGCACAGAAGACGAAGCCAAACTGAAAAAAGAGAGGATCCGAAATAATTTTCCATGGGCTTCAATTATTGAACCTGTGAAAGCAGAATCGAACTATATTTACAATATACCGCAAATGAACCTGCGGATTACCATTGATCAGGAAGTGCCGGCCGATGTGTTTATGATTTATGATAAGCTGTCAAACGAAGTGGGCTTCCAGTATTATGAATGGCCGATCGAAGACTGGATGAGTTCAGATTATACACATGGTTCATATGATGGCTATTATGTTTTCGGTTTATTTGACGAACCCCCGGTTGACGGCGGTTACTTTGGCGACGGCGCTTTGATCGCAACGGAGGTCATGCGATTCAGTGATACGGAAATTCTTTGCATCACTTCGGATTTGGGTTTAAATCTGACGAGTGAAGGAACGGATTATCTGAAATCAGTTGGTTTCTGGCCATCCGACGAGAAATCCATGCCTTTATTGAATCATCTGACTTTTGAAAAAATTCGATAGCTAAATAAAGTTTATATGTTTTTGATCTGGTTTTTTTGATATTTGACAGAAGAAAGGAAGACATCGAATGAAAAAGTTTGCACTAATTTTGGCCTGTTTCGTATTGGCAAGCTGTGCGGCGCAGGAAATAAAAGAACCTGCCGAAAATTCGCCGGCGGCACTCCCTGCAGAAAGAACGCCGGAAGCCTCGGCAGAGACAGTGCCGACACCTTCTTCGGAAACGATTGTGTTGGCGGAAGGCGTAACTGCGAAGAAACAGGAAGGAAAGTTGATCGTCAGCGCATTTGATGGAGATGTCACGTTTGAAATGACCGACCCGCTGCCTTCCGAGCTGAAATCCAGCTTTCAGATGAGCGAGGATCAAACTACGTTACAAATTGAGCTGGAGTTCAGAGCAGAGGGATGCACAGGAAATGACGAAACCTGCAGGGGTCTCTTTGAATCGTATTCCATTGCCCGGGAGGCTGGAGAAAATCCGATGGGTACGATTAACGGCTATACCGTATCTCAAAACATCATTATGGATTCGCTGCTGACGGAGGAAAATTTAAAACGGTATCGGGAATTACAAGGCTATCCCGAGGGCGAATGGCGCGAAGGCATTGAACCAGTTAACTATTTTCACTGGTCTTTTGATAAAGAATCCTGAACAGACAAATTAAAAACGACAAAAAAGAATGGGCGACTGTTCTTTTTTTGAAACCTGAAATTCCAGGAAAAAAGGAAATGTTGCGAAATCTTGAAGAAAAACACAAGTAGAATTTGACAAAACAAAACTACAAATGTAGACTTATATTGGAACTACATTTGTAGACTCTCTGCTTATTCGATCATTTTAGAAACAGATCGAGGTTCAGGGATAGAAGGAGAGAATCGCTATGATCGCAGACGAATATGTTTTTGATGAACATCCCAAACCTCAGGAAATCGAAGATTTTCTGGAAGGCCATCCGCAGAACAATTTACTTCAACATGCCCGCTGGAGCCAGGTCAAGGAAAACTGGTCGATGAAACAAGTCGTCGTCCGCCGCGGCGGAACAATTCGGGCTTATGCGATGATTTTGATTCGTCCGCTGCCGCTGGGGCTGAGTTTGTTTTATATTCCCCGTGGTCCGATCGTCAATTATCAGGATGAACCGTTAATTCGTTTCTTCTTCGCAAAGCTGAAGAAGCTGGCGCGCCGCAGCAATGCGGTCACGATTCGCTTCGATCCGAATCTGATCGACCGGACATACCCCTATGTTCAACGCAATCAGGAACACGGAGAGCATCGTCAGGCTCCCGTTATCCGGCAGCTGACGGAAATGAAATGCCGCCATAAAGGATATACGCTGTACCTGCGTGAAGCCACGCAGCCGCGCTTTCAGGCGGTGATGCTGCGGGAACAAATGGATTGGGCAGCGCTAAGCGCCAAGACCCGGCGAAGTATCCGGCATGCTGAAAAATGCGGTGTGACGATCCATGAAGGCGAAAGCGAGCTGGAACATTTTGCGGAAGTGATGAAACAAACTGAACAGCGGAAAAAAATCCATCTGCGCAATGCGGCTTACTTTAAACGGTTGACAGCCCTGTATGGCGAACGTGCCGTACTGATCACTGCCCGGCTGGATTTGAAGCAACGGCTGGACAGAATCATAAATCAGTTGTCTGAGCTTCAAGGAAAACCGGAAGACTTAAACAAAGCAGAAAAAGAACAGATCATCAATCTGAACCGGGAACAGGAATTTCTGGAGAAAAAAATCAGCGAAGGTTCTTCCGTTGTGACGCTGTGCGGATTATTGGCTTTGATTCAGGATGATCAGATGGAAGTCCTGTACGCGGGCACCCACAGTGAATTTCTCTCCTATCGCGCGCCGTATTCCGCACACTGGCGATTGTTTGAAAAGGCGCGGAAGATGGGCATTCAGCGCTGCAATCTGGGCGGTGTGGAAGGGACGCTGGACGATGGACTCAGCGTCTTTAAAGGAAATTTTCCAATTCAGATTGAAGAGATGATCGGCGAATTTGATCTGCCGGTCATGCCGGTTCTTGCCTGGACGCTGGATCGGGGTATCGCCTTGATCAAAGCGGTGCGGCGATGGAGGGTGAAGACATGTTAAGACTGATCGAACATGAACAGTCCCAGCCCTTCGACGCCTTCGCGGCCAGCGGGAAAATTCCGCACTATACGAAAACCCATTTTTATGGCGAACTTTGTCGCCGAAAGGGGATTGAGGTTCAGCGGGTCTCCGCCCGCAATGAAAAGGATGAAATTGTGGCGACAGCCTTAATCCAATGGGAGAAATGCGGCAGGAAGGAGTATGGTTATCTCTGTTATGGATTCAATCTGGATTATACGAACTCAGAAACCTTGCAATTCTTTGCCAGCGCTTTAACGGAATTGGCCAAGCGGCGCGGTGCGGCGTATTTGCGGATGGAGCTGAATATTCCGCGGATCGAGCATGAAAAAGATGGCCGGATTAAACCGGAGGGATTTAACAATGAATTTGTGACGGCGCAGATGGAAGCCTGCGGTTATCATCATCTGGGGTATACCTATGGTTACAGCGGCAACCGGATGTCGCGGTTTACCTATTGTCTGAATCTTGATCAGCCGCTGGAAACGATCCGGAAACAGATAAAGCATTACACCGCCTATCAGAAGAAAAATATTCAGCGCGCGGTTTCAGTAAAATTAAGTGATGAGCGAGATCTGTCGATCTTAGTCGAAGCGGAACGGGAGCTGGCGCATAAGCTGCATTTTCTGCCCAAAAAAGAAAAGGATTTCCGGCAGCTGATGGAATGTTTCCCTGATCAGGCCCGTTTGTATGTTGTCAGCGCAAATGTCGATCAGGCTTTGAGTCATCTGAAACTTCTGCGCGAACAGCTTATTTGTCAGCAGGGAAAGTTGATCAATGCTCAACGCCTCGCTGAAAATCAGAAACAGATTGCGGCGCTGGATCAGGAGATTGCGGAACTGATGCGGGATTATCAGGGACTGGGTGAAATCAAACTGGGCGCTAAACTCATCATTCAACAAGGCGAGCATGTCTATAACGTCAATATGTATACAAAGAAAATTCTGCCGAACTTCCGCGCCGCTTTTGCGCTGCACAGCGCGGTGATCGAGGATTGCTGGAAAAGGGGAGCGAAGACCTATGATTTTGAAGGCGTATCCGGCGCGCTGAATCCAAAGGATCCGTACTACGGTATTCATGATTTCAAGAAAAGCTTCGGCGGAGAATTCATTGAGTTCCTCGGTGAGTTCGACTATATCCAAGATCCGCAGGCGTATCAGAGAATTTTAAAGCGGCAGCGCCGGCACAGAAGACTGCGGCGAGGTCTGGCCCGGGTACTTTACCGTTGAGATCGAAAGCATGAGTTGACTTCCAAGGACGAGAAGCGGGAGAAAGCGCAGTATCAAACAAACGACTTCCCGATAAAATAAAAAAATCATAAAGGAACATAAAAATCCACCTTCCTGGCAGGTCTGCGGGCAAAAAACAGAGAGATGGATTTTTTAGGAATTGTTTAAAAGGGGAAATAATCAACTTATCAGGATTTAAAACAAGTCCATCAGAAATTTCGTTTCAACAACGATTTTTGACAAAAAAAGTAGGCATTTTGCTTCATCCTAAATTGTAAGGATAAGCCTTTATATAAAGGCTTATTTGAAGGTTAAATTCATTATAAAACAGCTGTCACAAAAAGACTACATTATGTGACAGGAGGAAAAAAGAATGGATGAAGGCCGCAGAAAAGAACTGGAAAAATTATTTATTATGGATCTGGATGATGCGTGGCGAACGCGGTTGTCGCCCGAGGAAGCTCTGTTGATCGCTCTGTGGGATCGTCAGTTTGCGGAAGCTCAGCTTCGCCTGCAGCAGGGAGAAAATCGGAAAGCTTCCCAACGTGCAAGCACAAAAGAATGCGAATGAGATTTTTCACACGAAAAAACAAGGCGAAGACTTTGTTTTTTTTTGTGTTGACAGAAGTATTAGATAATGTTATTGTATTAGTGTACTAATACAGAGAGGAGAAAACCTATGGCAATCGATTTTGATTCCAACCTTCCGATTTATATCCAGGTCATGGATTATATCAAAAAAGAGATCGTATCCGGACGGTTAAAGCCTGGCGATCGGGTCGATTCCGTACGGGATCTGGCTCTGCATTTCGGCGTCAACCCCAATACCGTGCAGCGCTCGTTATCCGAGCTGGAGCGTGAAGGGCTACTGAAAAGCGAACGAACCGCAGGTCGTTTTATCTGTGAAAATGAGGAACTGATCAGTCTGGTTCGCGAGCAGATGGCGACTTCCTGCATCAGCCGCTATGTGAAAGAGATGGAGAATCTGGGATTTGAGGGGGAAGAAATTCTCACCCAGACCGCTTATTATGTAAAGGAGAGAGACAATGACAACGGAAAACATTAAACCTTTGATTCAGATCCGGGGCTTGACGAAATCTTACAGTCAGACAACGGCGTTAAAAAATGTAGATCTGGATCTGATTCCAGGTCAGATCATCGGGCTGCTGGGCCCCAATGGCAGCGGTAAGACGACCTTAATCAAGATTATGAACGGCCTGCTTCGGGATTACAGCGGCGAGATTCTGATCGACAGGCATAAGCCGGATGCTTATACCAAAAGCATGATTTCCTATCTGCCGGACGAGAGCTATTTCAGCGACTGGATGAAAGCCAGCGATGCGCTGAAGATGTTTGAGGATATGTACGCAGACTTTGACAGTACAAAAGCCCGCCTGTTGATGAAGCGTCTGGATTTGAATGCGAACATGCGGATTAAGTCAATGTCCAAGGGCATGAAGGAGAAATTTCAGCTGTGTCTGGTCATGAGCCGCAAAGCCCGGATCTATGTGCTGGACGAGCCGATCGGCGGAGTCGATCCGGCGGCACGCGAATTGATTCTCGATATTATCCTGAACAACTATGCCGAAGACGCAATCGTTCTGATCTCCACGCATTTGATCAGCGATATCGAAAAAATCTTCGACGATGTTATCTTCTTGAAATATGGAGAGCTGGCCATGCATGAGAATGCGGAGCAGCTCCGGGCGGAAACAGGAAAATCGGTAGACGAAGTTTTCCGGGAGGTCTTCAAATGTTAAAACTCTTAAAATATGAATTGATTCATGAATGGCGCAGCTATGGGATTATCTATCTGGTCTTCATCGCCGCCTGCGGTCTGTCGCCGATCTTATTTAAAGATCAGATTATGATGAATCAGGCGATGGTTCAAACGGACTCGACGATGAACATGCTGGGCATGATTTCCATTCTTGTGATTAGTATTCTGACAATGGCGATCATCATCAGCACAGCGATCAACATTGCACTGAATTACCGGAATTCCATGTTTAAACGCCCGGGTTATCTGACCCTGACGCTGCCGGTCACAACGCATCAGCTGATTTTAAGCAAGGTAGTGGCGGATATTCTGTGGATTTTGATCGCCGGTTTCGTATTGATGTTTGGTTATATGCTCATGGTTCTGGTTGCCGGAATTCTGGTGGGGATGGACTTGCCAAGCTGGTCGGAATGGATGCGCTTATTCTCCCATCTGCATATAGATCTGTCAGATCTGGTAAGATCGATCTTGGCACTGGTTCTGATTTTCTCGGGCATGGCGGAAATGATTCTGTATGTTTATATGGTCATTACGCTGCCGCAGACGAAGTTTACGCCGCGGCATAAGACGGCGATCTCCGTGACGCTGTTCTTCGCAATTTCGATCGTGCTGGGGATGATTCGCGACAGCTTTTCCGGCCCGCTGACTCAGCTGCTGCACGGAATACCGACCAATGGAATCCTCGCGGTGGAGATTCTGATCGCCTTGCTGACCTGTGCTTTGTTCTACGGCGTCATCTACTTTATTCTTGAAAAGAAATTGGAAGTGGAATAAACAAAAGAAATTCTCATGGGCAGACCGTGGGAATTTTTTATTTAAAACCAAAAGCAGGCAGCGAAAAGTTCGGATTTACGGGATAACTTTTGAAATGTGATTGGCAACCAGCGACTTCTGCTTGCGGAAAGTTCCTGTAAAAGCCAAGGTTGAAATAGAGGGAAGGAAAAAAAATTTGAGGCTCAGAGAGAAAAAAACGCCACGAAGTTTTCCAATTTCTGTTTAAAGTTATAAAATGGTTCGAGGCTGGCCATACTAACGACCAGGAGGATCGATGAGATGAAAATGATCAATGGAATTGCCTTGCTTCTGGTCATCGTCGGCGCAGTCAACTGGGGTCTGGTCGGAGCTTTTGAATTCAACCTGGTTTCCTTCCTGTTTGGTCCAGGCACGCTGTTTTCACGGATTATCTACAGTCTGGTAGGGATCAGTGGTCTGATCGCGCTGACCTTCTTCGGAAGACTTGGCGACTGACAGAAACCGGCAATGCTTTTTTTCCTGAGCTAAATCAGGTATAATGTCACCGAAGAGGTGACTTTTTTTATGAGTCTTGTAATTACGATTGTCTGCTTCGCGATTTCAGCGGGCATGTTGATTTCCCTGCTGACGTTGCTGAAGCGTTCCAAGAAAATGAAAAAACTGATTGCCTGCGTCGATCAGATCGGCGATGAAGCCCAATTTTTTCCGGTAATTGATCAGTTTATCACGTCGATTCAGGATCCGGAGTTTGCGGCGAAAGGTGAAATCCTGAAATTGTGGGGATTGATCAAGTATTATCATGAGTTGTCTGAAATTGAAGCATGCCTGCAGCGGATTGATTTAAGTAAAATCATCATTGATCCGAAGCATCGCCGGCGCAATAAGATCGGCTTAAACGAAGATAGTTTTTATTATCTCTGTTTCGCGTGCAGCTTCAAAGCGTACAGCCAGAACAAGACCGAGCTGTTAAACCGCCTGCATGAAAAGGTGCTGGAAAAGGAAGATTATTTTCAGGATCAGCTGTTCTATCAGTTATACTCCGCCAGCTGGAACTGGTATACGAAGCAGGGCGACCGCGGGGAAGCCGTATTTCTGGATCTGGCGCAGGGCCTGATCAGAAAAATGAAATGTTCCCGGCAGATGCTGGATATTTACCGGAATATCGCCGCGGCTTTCCTGGCGGGAATCGCGCAGGATCGCGGCGATACGGAATTAGCGCAGCGGGTGGAAAAGCCGGTGTCCAGCTGGGCGGCAACGGAAATGGGCGGCAACATCCTGCGGGATCTGGGAATCCGCGAAGTGAGTCCGATGCAGAGCTGGTCGAAAACGGAAGCGGCAGAAGAAGAAAAGCCGGAAAAATAACAAACCGGATTTTGTATTAACCCGAATTTTTTTGAAATCAGGAGAATAAAACATAAAATGTCGCAAAAATGATGGATAAAACTGTTATCCTGCGTAAAGCTGTAAATAGCAGAAGGAAACTTCGTCTGCGAAAAGTTGAAAGTCCCTGGTCTGAAACGGGATTTAAAAATATTTGGCAATCTCAAAAGAGGTTGCCTTTTCATTTGAGAAAAAAGAAAAGACGAAAAATCAAGTCTGCGGATAGGACAACCGGGCAGAATTCTGATATAATGATCGCGCACGAAAAGACCGGGATGAATTGAAATCCGGTCATTTTGCGTCTTGTTGACACGGTGAGCACAAAATGGTGCACCCCTTCAACAAGAGGTTGAACTACGCTTCTATGAAAAGACAGGAGGAATGATTTATGAAGTTAATCGTCGGCTTAGGCAATCCCGGCCGAGAATACGAACATACCCGTCACAACGCCGGTTTCGATGTGCTGGACCGGCTGGCTGATCTGTTGAACACCGGCATCAGCCAGTCCAAGTTCAACGCGCTGATCACAACAGTGCGCACCGGACAGGAAACGATCCTTTTGATGAAACCCCAGACCTACATGAACAATTCCGGGGAAGCGGTGATCCAGGCCGTCCAGTTCTATAAAATCCCGGTCGATCAGATTTTGGTAATTCACGACGACCTCGATCTGCCTGTCGGCAAGATCCGTATCCGCACCTCCGGCAGCGCCGGGGGCCAGAAGGGGATGAAGAACATCATCGACCATCTGCATACTCAGGATATCGCCCGGATCCGCGTCGGAATCGACAAAAATCCTTTGATTCCAATCGTCGATTATGTGCTGGGCAAAGTCCCGGCCGATCAGCGCGAGGACTATCAGGCGGCGATCAACCATGCGGCGGAAGCGGCCAAAGCCAGTATGACGATGCCGATCAGCGACGTCATGAACCGCTTCAACCGCAGCCGATGAATTTCCTGTTAGGCCGGCTGGCAAACAATCCAGCCGTTTTGGCCTGCACGGAGCAACAAGCCTTCCTCTCCGCGTCTTCCCTCACGGAAGAAGCGCTGATTCTGGCCGCCAGCTACGCGCAACATCCGCGGCCGATGTTGATCGTCAAGAATAACTTATATACCGCACAGCGTCTGGCGGAGAAGCTCAAATCCCTGCTTTCTCCGCAGGTCTGCGCGCTTTTCAGCGTGGAAGAATCGCTGCGCGTGGAAGCCATCGCCGCTTCGCCGGAAGCCACGGCGGAAAAAGTCGAAACGCTGAACCGGCTGCTGAACGAGGATCAGCTGATCTGCGTCACCCACGCGTCGGCGTTGGTTCGCTATCTGCCCTCACCGGCCCAGTTTAAGCTCTGTACGATCGTCTTGAAGACCGGTATGGAAGTGTCGATGAACGAGCTGAAACGCACGCTGATCGCGGCCGGTTATCAACAGACCGCCCGCGTCGACCAGCCGCTGTGCTTCGCCAGCCGCGGCGGGATTATCGACATCTACTCCATCAACAGTGAAACCCCGGTGCGGATTGAATTTTTCGATACCGAGATCGAGAGTATCCGCACCTTTGATATCGCCACCCAGCGCACCGTCGAGGTCAAAGCCGAAACTGAAATTGTCCCGGCCTCCGACCTGCTTCTGGATGACGAGCAGATAAGCTTGATTCAGCAGCGCGTCCGCCGCCATCTCGAGTCGCTCAAAAGCCGCTATACCCATGGCGAATACGAACAGATCGAGGGTATCATTGACCTTGATATGGAAACGATGCGCGCTCATCTGCGGGAAAGCCGGCTGTATCCTTATCTGAGCTATCTTGATGACAACAGCTCGCTGATCGACTACTGTCCTAAAGCTCAGGTTTTCCTGTCCCATCCCGATCAGATTAAAACCCATCTTCATCAACTGAGCGAGGAAACGACGGCGTATATTCAGGAAATGACGCTGGAGCTGAAAATGCTGCCGCGCTTCACCGTCCAGCATGAATTAAACACCGTGCTCGCCGGACGCAAGGTTACGGAAATCGACAGCTTCGATTCGCTGCGCAGAGTTCCGCACGCGATGATCCGCGAGGTTGCGCTGCCCAACGAAACGCTGGAAATGAAGCTACAGATCGCCCTGAAGGAAGGCCGCGGACGTCAGCTGTATTTCTTCTTGCAGGAACATGAGCTGAAGGAAATCGTGCCGATCCTCAAAGGCAAGGAAATTCCGTTTCTGCTCAATGATCGTAAGCCGCATGACGAAGGTCTGGTCTTGATCAATCAGTCATTGGACGAAGGGTTTGAGGCGCTTAAGGAAAACATTGTCGTTTACACTTCGCACGAACTATTTAAGAAAAAGACCAAGCTGGGCCGCTACGCCTCCAAGTTCAAGGAAGCCGAAGCACTCAGCAGCTATCAGGATTTACAGCCGGGCGATTTTATCGTTCATTCCCAACACGGCGTCGGGCAATACCTTGGGATCGTGACCCGCGAGTTCAACGGTGTTCATAAGGATTTCCTGCGCGTCGTCTACAAGGGCAACGACGAGCTGTTAGTTCCGCTGGAACAATTCCGTCTGGTGCGTAAATTCGTCTCCCGTGAAGGGGTTGTGCCGAAACTGAATAAGCTGGGCAGCCATGATTGGGAAAAGACCAAGCAGCGCTTGAAAGACAATGTCAACGAGATTGCCGACCGCCTGGTCAAGCTGTATTCCCAACGCGAGGAAAATATCGGCTACGCCTACGGGCCGGATTCTCCGCTCCAACAGGAATTTGAAGACGATTTCGATTACGAGCTGACGCCCGATCAGGCACTGGCCGTGCAGGAGATCAAAAAAGACATGATGCAGTCCAAACCGATGGATCGTCTGTTGTGCGGCGACGTTGGCTTTGGCAAGACCGAGGTCGCGCTGCGGGCTGCGTTCAAGGCGATTACCGAGGGCAAGCAGGTCGCGTTTTTGTGCCCGACCACGATCCTTTCCCTGCAGCACACCGCCACGGCCATGAAGCGCTTTGAAAACTTCCCGATTCACGTCGAGGTCCTCAACCGGTTTGTCGTGGAGTCCAAACAAAAGGAAATTCTGCGCGAACTCAAGGAAGGAAAGGTCGATATGATCATCGGCACGCACCGGATTCTGTCCAAAGACGTGCAGTTTCACGATCTCGGGCTGTTGGTCATTGACGAAGAACAACGCTTCGGGGTTGAACATAAGGAAAAGATCAAGGAAATGAAGGAATCCATCGACGTGCTTTCGCTCTCCGCCACGCCGATTCCGCGCACCTTGCAGATGTCGCTGATCGGCATCCGCTCCTTGTCCCAGCTGGAAACACCGCCGAGCAACCGGATGCCTGTGCAGACCTATGTCATTGAGAAAAACCGGGCGTTGGTCAAGGAAGTCATCGAGCGCGAGCTGGCCCGGCAGGGACAGGTGTTCTACCTGTTCAACAACATCCAGGAAATCTACAATGTCGCCCGTCAGATCAAGCAGGACGTGCCGGAAGCGGAAATCGCCGTCGCTCATGGCAAGATGAGCCGCGATGAAATTGAGGAAGTCATGATGCAGTTCACGGATAACGAAGTGAACGTGCTGATCTGCACGACGATTATCGAAACGGGCATCGACATTCCCAACGCCAACACAATTCTGATCGAAAACGCCGATACCTTCGGTCTGGCACAGCTCTATCAGATCAAAGGCCGGGTCGGCCGCAGCGACCGCATCGCCTATGCCTATCTGATGGTGCGTCCGCGCAAGCAGGTGAACGAGATCGCTCAGAAGCGCTTGCAGGCGATCAAGGAATTCACGGAGCTGGGCAGCGGTTATAAGATCGCGATGCGGGATTTGACGATCCGCGGCGCCGGCGATTTGTTAGGCCCGAGTCAGTCCGGCTTCATCGACACCGTGGGGATTGATATGTATATTGAAATGCTGCAGGAAGCGATCGCCGAGAAGAAAGGCGAAGTCAAGCCGGAGGTCAAAGAACCTGTCCGCGCGCAGGTTCAGGTCGACGGCTACATTCCGAAGCAGTTCGCGCCGCTGGATTTTGAGAAAATCTCGCTTTACCAGCGGATTGATGCAACGGCGGATGAAGCGCAGCTCATGGCGCTGAAAGAAGAAACCCAGGATTATTTTGGCAAAATGCCGAAATCCGTCGGCTTGTTGTTTGAGAAGAAACGACTCGATATCCTGCTGAACGAACCGCGGATCGATTCTTTCCGCGACGTTAAAAACCAGATGGAAATCGTCTTCTCCAAAGCCTTTTCCGATCATATCGACGGCGTGAAATTATTTGAAACCTTCACGACGATCTCCAAGGATATCCAGCTCCGGTATGTGCAGGGCAAGATTATTGTCCGGCTGCCGAAAAAAGGAAATGAACTGGCGCTGGCCATCGAAGTGTTGGATCAAAGTAAGAAACTGGAAGTTTCATAGAATAATCCGGGGCCGGCTGTCCCATACTATTTGTACGTAAAGGAGAGTCGGCATGAAAGCAACAGGTATAGTTAGAAGACTGGATGACTTAGGGCGTTTGGTCATCCCGAAGGAAATCCGTAAAATATATAAGCTCAAGGAAGGGGATTCGATTGAATTCTTCGTCAACGAGGATTCTGAAATCGTATTGAAGAAATTCTCCGTCCTGAGCGATGAAACGGAGTCGATTACGCGGATGTGTCAGACGCTGCAGGAAGTCACGGAACATCCGGTCTTGTTTGTAGAGGACGATCAGATCTTATGCGTCGGTCAGGCGAAGCTGGATGAATGGCGCAGTCAGTCGTTGTCGGTGGAATTTCAGGAGTGCGTGAAGGCGTATCATGTCCGTCCGTTTGATCAGGTGCGCTTATTCGCCGCTAAGCCGGAAACCTTTAAGGGAACGATCTTCCCGGTGGCAGTGTACGGCGACTGGCTGGGAGCGTTTGTCGTGCTGGAAGAGGAGACGCCGCTGCAGCCGCAGCATCTGGATATCGCGCAGGCGTTCAGCCGGCTGCTGATCCGCAATCACGAACATTAACTCGTGTAACGGCATTGAATGAGAAACGGGCGGCGGATGACCAGACAATATCGAACATAGAATCTTTATTTTTGGCAAACTGCGGTACAGAATCACAAGATCGTCCAATTTAAGCAAAAAATGAAAAAACAGGCGTCTGCCGCTGTCTTCGGGTTTGCGAAGTGCGGAAGATGTCTGTTTTATGTTGGAAAATGGAATAAAAAACCTTTAATTTATACAAAAATATAGCGAATGTCCATGAAACGATGGCGGATGTAGTCAGATCTGGAATTTTGGCTTTAGAAGGATTCCTTTTACAGAGCCTCAGCCGATAAAAAACGTTTTGCCGTCAAAGGTTTCCCGGCGCAGCTTGTCATCCAGCGCGGGCACCGCTTCCCAATCGGAATCCGAACAGCCATATTTTATCGTGTGCAGCACCGTGCCTTCAAAAAGATAGACATTATGCGGAAGTCCCGGCGGAAGCATAAAGCACTCGTCAGGATCCAGGCGGCGGAAGGTCAGCTGTTCCGACTGCCACAAGGCGATCACAATCCACCCTTGTTCTACAATGTAAAACTCCCGCTTCCGATGATGGATGTGGCTGGACTGCCATCCACTCTGGTTTGTGCCCAGCGCCAGAATATAACTGCTTCCCGTATCCCGGGTCAGGCGAAACCGCAGCTCGCCGTTATTCATTTGATGATGCACAGGCTGGACGCCGAATTCCAGCGCCTGATCGTTCGTCAATTTTCGCATGGTGATTCCTCATTTCTTTCTGATCAGTATAAACCGGGAATAGATTTATGAACAGAGCCAAACGGATATTTGATTTTGTGAAACTGAATCTTTTAAAATTCTGCAGAAAAAGGAAAACTCCGATTCAGAGGACAGGGGATTGATAAGAATAAGTCCTGTTAAAATGTTAAAATGTCTTGACATTGCAAAAACAGAGATTATAATGAAAATGTAAAAAGAGTTTAACATTAAAGAGCTCTCAGATAAGGAGGCATCAATGATGAAAAAGAGAGATGAAATGGATCGGAACATTCAGCTTCGCTCGGAAGCCTGGGGCTACAAAGCCGTCTTGCTTGCTTTGTGTGCAGCAACCTTATGGAATTGCGGACAGACCTGGCTGAACCATAGCCAATATCATCCATGGCCCTCGCTGGTCTTGGGCATGGCCGTCTGTGTCCAGGGATTTTCACAGCTTGCCTTAAAACGGCAGATGATCGCGGGCGACGATGAATATCATGAGCCGAATAAGCTGTTATGGACAGCTGCGGCAGCGTTTGTCATCCTTGTCCTGGCGATCGCTCTGGGCGTGGGTCTGATGTAGGGATAACCTGAATGCGAAACCGGGTCAAAGAACTGCGCAAGCAGGCGGGACTGCGTCAGGAAGATCTGGCGAAGGAATTAGGCGTCAGCCGCCAGACGATCATCGCGATTGAAAACGATAAATACAATCCGACGCTGGAGCTGGCAATGAAACTGGCGCGGCGGCTGGGCTTGCACGTCGACGAAATATTCTGGCTGGAAGAAGACAGTCCCGGAAGAACAGAAACGCCGCGAGCTTAAAAAGAGAATCAAACTATGGTATGATAAGAAGCAGAGGTGATGGAATGCGATTGGATAAATATTTAAAGGTGGCCCGGATCTTAAAACGCCGCACGGTTTCAAAGGACCTGGCGGATCATCAGCGCGTGCTGATCAACGGGAAAGTGGCCAAACCGGCCAGCGAAGTCCAGGCTGGCGACCTGATCACCGTGATTTTCGGCCAGCGTCAGCTGACGGTGCGCGTGACGGAAATCACTCAGTACACCCGCAAGGAAGACGCGGCTTCCATGTATGAGGTCGTGGAGGAAAAACGCGTCGAGCTGGAATAAACGAAACCTTCTGTTCATAGGTTGATAGGGAACAGGAGGTTTTCTTTATGAGTGAAAGTCTGTTATCCAATCCCTTGAAATTCGAAACGAATCCCTATCATAACGTGGTGATGAAAGACCGCAAAAGTTTGGATCTGACGGGAGTGAAGCAGATCGACAGCTTCGACAGCAATGAGTTTCTTCTGGAAACCAGCCAGGGCTGGATGCTGGTGCAGGGGAAGGATCTGACATTGGGCAAGCTGGATACGGAACGCGGCGAGGTCAGCATCCGCGGCCTGATCGACCGCCTGGAATATATCGTAAACAAAAAAGGACCGGGCAAGGAATCCTTTTTAGGTAAGTTGCTGAAATGATTCTGCTTCCCCAGCAGTTTCAGGCGCTGGTCTATCATTTTTTCAGCGGCTGGGTATTCGCCTTGACCTGGAGCGGCATGAACCGGCTGACGTGGCACTATCGACGCCATTTTGTGCGCTGGGTGATCGAAACGCTTTACTTTTTTCTCTTCGTCACGCTGATGTACGCCGGCCTGCTGCCGATTACCGGCGGGCAGACGCAGACGTATCTGATCGCCGTCTTCGTGCTGGGCGCCGCAGTTTACCTTAAATTCTACGCGATGACCTTTTCTCCCTTATTTGAAGGGCTTGTGCGCGGTATCGTCAGGCAGCTGACCGGATTGAAGAAACAAAAAGCGAAAAGTCAGGCGGCTTTTAAACATCGCCAGGAAATCCGGCATAAGAAAAGGGACGAAAAGCGGCAGAACAAAAAGTTGAAGCATCAGAAAAAACATCACGAAAAGCAGCTGAAGCGGCAGAAGAAAGCGGAAAAACGGCAGATCAAACGAAGCCGGAAACATCCCGGCCGTGTGCCGCCGAAGGAAGAATCCGGCTGAAGTGCGGGTTCTTTTCGTATTTTTCCATTTCAAGCGGTTGTAGCCGCAGTCAGTTCACCGGAGTTTCACTTGCGTTTAAATGAATTTTCAGTATAATAAAGATGCACCTAAATTTTTATCATTTTCGCAAGAAAACAGGCGAAGGAGGAATTGAACTTGACAGCTGAAAATAAAAATGAGCCGAAAACCGTCAAACCCAAAGGACGGAAAAAACGGAGCATGCTTGCAAAGTTCATCAGTCTGGTTGTAATCTGTTTTTCCCTGTTTATGCTTTACGGCGTAGTTAAGGAAATCTTAACGACGATGGAATTGAAGCAACAGATCTCCCGAGTTGAGGAAGAACTGAAAACACTCCAGGAAGAAAATAAATATCTGACACTGCAGCGGGATAAACTTGAAGATCCTGCTTACGTACAAAGCTATGCGCGGGGAAGCTTTATGCTTTCCAAGGAAGGCGAACAGATTTTCTATCTGCCGTCGGACGATAAGAAATAGCCAGGAAATACGCAATCACAGCCGGGTCTTGAAGACCCGGTTTTTTTGTTTTCCACCGCCTGGATCCCGTTGCGCCTGAAAGAATGATGTAGGATTACCTGAAAAACAAAGGAAAAATAAGCGATTTCCAGAGGTTAAATCCTTATAAATCAACTATTTTTCATACAACGACACGTTACGCGGGATTTCGACAAACCCCAACCCCTATAATGACGCTGTCAAGGTAAAGAAAGTGAGTGAATAAGGATGAAGGGTCCGGGAATCAACGATTATTTAAGAATACTTCAACAGAAGAAGCAGGAGGCGCATGATCGAGGGGAGAAATGGATAGAAATTAGTTCCAAAGAGCTGCATCAGGAGGTGTCGCCGGAACATGCGACAATGCCGACCTGTTGTCAGGCAATTTACAAACTGTTGTATCAGGGTGATGAAATTCTGCAGCGGCCGAAGGGACAGACCGGTTTTGGTTCGCATTTGCGCGTGCGGTATTACGTCGATAATCTGAATGACCGGGAAGCGATGTTCCCGCCGAAGAAACGCGGCCGGCCAGCCAAGAGCGAGGAACAGAAACGCCGCGACCGAATGCTGAAAAGCAGCCGGAATACGGAAGATCTGCGGCGGATTTTAGCGGCCTGGCTGAATGAACGCGGCTGGCAGACCACAGAGTTTCCCAACAAGATTCAGGCGGAAAAAGACGGAATTACCTGGATTATCGAAGTGCAGGGAACGCATCGCGGCCGCCGGCAGCCTCTGCCGGTGAAGATCAACGCGATTCTGAAAGACATCAGTGAGGATACGGCCAGCTCCGTTCGATACAGCGTCGCTTTTAACGATTCTTCAGTGTACCGCAAGCAATGGAGCGAGATTCCGAAGGTGGTCAAAAACAAGCTGAATGTCAGCGTCATTCTGGCGGATAAAAGCGGGAATATTCAGGAAGTCAAATAATCGTCAGTTCAGGACTGAGCGAACCTCCTTTATAACAAAACGAAGAAAGATCCGGGATCAGAAAACGGATCTTTTTCTATGGAATCGAGAAAATTCGTGCATATTTCCAGGAAATGGATGAAAAAGTAGACTTTACCTGACGATTGAAATATAATTAGAATTAATGGAAAAACCTCTCATTTTTGACATAATCAGGACTGGTGCATAAAGTCTACTTTTTGAGACAGACAGGGAAAGACAGGTGAATGGCATGGAAGTTTTCGGGATCAACAGCGCGATTGAGCATATTCTGATCTTTTTAAAAAATGAAGTGAACGCCGCGGAGCTGACGGATTTACGAAAACCGGCTTATCAGGAATCGCTGCTTGCGGTGCTGATCGAATGTCCGCTCGGTTTATATCGCCTGGAAACCTGGCAGGAAGTCTTCCGCTGGCTGAACTGGACGTTGGTCTTTTCGGATTATGATGAATTGAAAGCGGCTTTGGAAAGCGCGCAGAGGAAAATGGAAAACTAAGAACTGCGGGCGCGGTTCTTTCTTTTACTTCCTGCGGGAAACCGAAGCGGCAAGCATAAACTGAAACTGGCTGTCCAAACGCCAAAGCAATCCAACCGCCAGCGGTCAAACTGATCGGCGTTGTTGGATTGATAAGAAAAGGAGGCTCGCCATGATCATTCAAAACCTGCGTTCAGGCCGGGAAAACGAAATTCTGAGGCTGTATGAAGCTGTCGGCTGGACGGCCTATTTAAGTCAGCCGGAACGGATAAAACCCGCTTTCGATCACTCGCTCTGCGTGCTTGAACTCTGCGATGAACAAGACCGGCTGATGGGGTTTGTGCGGGCGGTGGGCGATGGTGAAACAATCCTCTATATTCAGGATCTGATCGTCGACCCGTCGATTCAGAATCAGGGATGGGGAACCCTGCTTTTAAAAACCATGTCGGACAGATATCCGCAAGTCCGTCAGAAAATCCTGTTGAGCGACGACGTTGCAGAAACGCTGAGCTTTTATCGTCGGCTGGGCTGGCAGCCGGTAATGGAGCTGCATTGTCAGGCATTGATCAAAATCATTCGTTAGCAGAACGTCGTAAATTCGAAGATTAATAACTCAATAATCCGTTATTAATTTCCTTTCGTTATGAAAGAAAGCTGGAAAACAACAGGTTTTAGTAAATTGTGTATAATTTGTGAAAAATTTCTTGATTCTCCGGCTTAAATTGATTACTATAAAAACGCAAAAGCATTTGCAAAGGAGAGAATGAAATGAAAAAATTAGTTGCTCTTACTCTTGCCAGCTTGATGCTTCTGGCGGGCTGCTCCAGCACGCCGAAGAACGACGGCAATGAGGCAACACCGACTCCGGAAGCGGCAGCGACAGAAGCTGACGTTATCGTCGTAGGCGCCGGCGGAGCGGGCATGACAGCGGCGATTGAAGCTGTAAACGCAGGCAAGTCGGTTATCGTGATCGAAAAGGCAGCGATGACTGGCGGCAACACCACGCGTTCTACCGGCGGCATGAACGCGGCGAATACACCGGAACAGGATAAGAATGATTTCGCGGAAGACGCGGGCGTCGAAAAGATGCTGGCGAGCGCGAAGGAAAACTATCCGGATTTAGCGGAGCTGACAGCCACGGTTGAAAAGCAGTATGAAGAATACAAAGCCAATCCAACAGGTTACTTTGATACTGAAGAGCTGTTTATGCTGGATACGCTGGTCGGCGGCAAGAACCTGAACGATCACGCTTTAGTTGAAGTTCTGGCGAATGAAGCGAAGAACGGCATTGAATGGTTAAAGACAATCGACGCGAACCTGTCGCAGGTCGGCAGCTTCGGCGGCGCGAGCGTCAAGCGGATTCACAAGCCGGTCAACGACGAAGGCAAGACAGTCGCAGTGGGTTCTTACCTGGTTCCGAAGCTGACAAAAGCAGCGGAAGACAAAGGCGTTCAGTTTGTAATGGAAACGGCGGCGACGGAATTAGTCGTTACTGACGGCAAGGTTACCGGCGTCAAGGCGGGCGATACGACGTATACCGGCAAAGCAGTTATTCTGGCGACCGGCGGCTTTGCGGCGAATACGGAAATGGTTCTGAAATACAAGCCAGATTATAAAGGCTTTGTCTGCACGAATGCTCCGGGCATGACGGGCGACGGCATCGTGATGGCAACGGCCATCGGCGCAGATACTGTGGATATGGAACAGATCCAGATCCATCCGACCGTTTCTCAGGAAACCAGCGCGTTGATCACAGAAGGTCTGCGCGGCGACGGTGCGATTCTGGTTAACAGCGAAGGCAAGCGATTCTTTGACGAAGTCGGCACGCGTGATGCGGTATCGGCAGCGGAAGTTGCGCAGCCGGGCGGATTTGCATGGCTGATCGTCGACAACAAGATGGTCGAAGCTTCCAGCGTTATCGCGGGATATATCAAGCAGGGCCTGACGGTGGAAGGCGCCGACGTTGAAGCGTTAGCGGCGGCAATGGGCGTTGACGGCGCGGCGTTAGTTGAAACAATGGACAAGTGGAATGCCTGCGTCGAAGCCGGCAAGGATGAAGAATTCGGCCGGACCAGCTTCGCGAACAAGCTGGACGAAGGTCCTTATTATGCGATCAAAGTGGCTCCGGGCGTTCACCACACGATGGGCGGTCTGAAGATCAACACAAACACGGAAGTTCTGGATGCTTCCGGCAACCCGATTCCGGGTCTGTTCGCAGCGGGCGAAGTCACCGGCGGCGTGCATGGCGCTAACCGTTTAGGCGGCAACGCGGTGGCGGATATCATCGTCTTCGGACGGATCGCCGGCCAGCAGGCGGCGGCTTACGCAAACTAAGCAAGATTAACAATATCGAAGAAAGAGCGGATGTTCAGGCATGAATATCCGTTTTTTTTTATCTGATTTCAGTTTAAAGATTTCAAAATATGGAGAAATTTATCGAGTCAATTCAGAATTAGTTGTGTAAAATGTTGAGTATAAACAACGATTTGATCATTTAGCGAATTTCGGTTTATCTCAATTACACACCGAGTGTGCAATTAATTATTTTACTTTATTTCGTCAAAAAATAATAATGAAGGCGGAAGGAGAACATCTATGGACTTGCTTGAATTGATCGAAAACGGCGGTCTGTGCGTTTCACAGGCTAAAGATTACAAACAACTATACAACGAAATCAACGAGCAGCTGCAATCAATGAATTATGTTGAAAGTAACTTTTTAACCGCTCTCTGCCAGCGGGAAGAAGCATATCCGACGGGAATTGAAGGGGGAAATATAAACATTGCCCTTCCGCATGTCGACGCCTGTTATGTAAAACAAAACGCCTTATTTATTTACCGGCTGACTGATGAAATCCCATTTATCAGAATGGATGATCATCGACGAACCGTAAATGTCAGACTGGTGTTCTTGCTTTTGATCCATGACCTGGAGTTTCATGTTAAAGCAATTTCAGAACTGACTCGAATTTGGACAAACGATGATATCATGAAAGGCCTGTTGTCTGTCCAGACGAAACAGGAGTCAATTCATTTGCTGAAAACAAAACTATATGCAGTGTGCGGTCATCGCGCTGGAAAGGAGGAAGGATGAAAAGAATTATTGTCGCCTGCGGATCAGGCATTGCGACCTCGACAATTATCAGTTCACATCTCAGCGAGCTTCTTGATGCCCATCACGTGCGATATGAGCTGATTCAGTGCAGTCTTCAGGAAATTGAAAGCTATGTCAGCGACGCAGATCTGATCGTCACGTCGATGGATCTGCAGAAAAAGTATCCCATTCCCAAAGTCACCGCCATTTCTTTCCTTACGTCAGTAGGGGCGGAAAATACCGAAGAAGAAATACTCAATATACTTAAATAGGAGGGATTATGGATTATATTATTTCAATTTTTCAGGGGATCAGTGATTTAGGGAGTACCCTGATGCTTCCGGTGATGTTCACGATCATCGGTTTAGTGATCGGCTGTAAGTTTTCCAAAGCACTCAAAGCCGGGATTACCGTTTCCATCGGTCTGATCGGTATTAATTTGGTTATGAATCTGGTTTACAACAATATGGAGCCGGTGGCGGATATCCTTGTATCCAGTTTTGGATTAAATCTTAAATATCTGGATGTTGGCTGGGCTGCGGTTTCCGCCGTTGCCTTCTCAACTTTAGTCGGCGCGTTTATTATTCCGTTTATACTGGCATTGAATATTATTTTGATTTCATTAAAAGCGACACGAACAATTAATATTGATATCTGGAATTATTGGCATTATGCACTGACTGGTTCGTTTATACATATGGCAACAGGGAATTTATTCTTAGCCTTTCTCGGTGCGGCCGCGCATTTTGTCGCCTCGCTGGTTGTTGCTGACAGAACCGCAAAACAAGTGCAGGAAGTTATGGGAATCCCAGGAATTTCCATTCCACAGGGATATGCAGCGGCAACGGTTCCGCATTCAGTTCTTGTTGGAAAGGTGTTCGATCTTTTCAGTAAAAACAAAGAGGTGACTGCCGCTGATGCGGAGAAAGTAAACCGTTTTAAAGAAAACGAATGGGTAAAAACCATCACCGATCCGATTTACATCGGATTAATAATCGGTTCTGCAATTGCGCTGATCGTCGGATATGACTTGAAAGCTGCGCTGACCGTCGGCGTTTCGATGTCGGCCTTGATGTATCTGCTGCCACGGATGGCAAAAGTACTGATGGAAGGGTTACTGCCAATTTCCAATGCTGCAAAGGCCTTCATGACGAAACGTTTTAAAGGTCAGGAATTCTATATTGGAATGGACTCGGCAGTTTTATTAGGACATCCAACGACGATTACCGTCGGGTTGGTATTAATGCCAATCGCTCTTTTACTGGCGATTATTCTGCCGGGCAACGCCATTATTCCGCTGGCGGGAATCAGCTCTATGCAATGGGATGTAGCAATGGCAACTGTCATCCATAAAGGAAAATTCTGGAGAACTTTAGTATCCGGAATTATCGGCACAGCAATGGTGATATATGCTCTAAGTGACTTCTTAATCATGATTTTGTCATGGTTAGTGAAG
>NZ_CFQZWI010000008.1:0-54067 GCF_986127675.1 Holdemania sp.
GGCGGTCTATCTCTTGTTTTCGGTTGCTTGCTTCCTTACCGTACATGAGCATTATTAGACCCGGTATACCATTTATTATTATCAGGATTATAAATAAGACGTGTATTCCAATTTCCTTCTTGAATTGTGGAAGCATAGATGATCGCATTGTCCATGGTAGGATTATTATAGGAGCTTTTATGATTGAAACAGATTTGGATCTTATAGTCCCCTGATGGCAATTTCGCTGTTTCAACGACTCCCTTTTCCAAAGAAGGCCAGTCCCCTCCATAAATTTCATTTTTCATAAACTTACGTATTTGATCGTTATTCATATAACCAATACATTCTTTCATGAGATCTGAATCTTTTACAAATTCCTGCATGATTGAAATCACCGTTTGTTGAATTCCTTTTGGTGTATAATCCAGATTATCGCTGGCAATACTTCCATGTTTTGAGCATCGAATTAAACTCACAACACCTTTAATTTCGATTGCGGTTAACTTTCCTCCTGACGCGCATTTCGGTGTGGAAATAAAATATTCATCATCTTTGTTCTTTAATAAATCCCCAATCGACACCGGTTCACCTTTGATCTGGTAAGCATTGTACATTTCCATGACTTTCTGCCGTGTCTGCTGACACTGGACTTCAGCCGCAGTGGACGTAAAGCCTGTGAGTCTTGGAACCAATATGAGTAACAAAGCAACCAGGATCGCAACGACGACGATTAACTCGATTAATGTGAAACCGCGCTTCTTTTGTTTTTGCATAATTATACACATCCCTCTTTGATAACCATTATATCATGCTTTAGCGATTGAGAACCAGTGAAACAATCGTAAGAAAAAAGCGTTGACAGACGAGATTAAGGCTTTACATCGGCAGTTTCTGTGACTATAATTAAGAACGTAAAGGTAGAGAAAAGAAGAGTAGCTTCTCCATTTTCTGAATCAGAGAGCCTGAGTCGGTGAAAGCAGGACAGAAAACAGAAGCGAACATGGTCTTGGAACTGATTATCCGAACAGCGTAGGATAAGACGTGACTTCGCGTTAAGAAGCAAGCGCATATCGAAAAGATATGAAGTAAGGTGGTACCGCGCGAAATCAGCGTCCTTTCAGGGACGTTTTTTTATTATCAAAAAGGAGGAATTATCATGAGCGAAAAATATTACATTACAACGGCGATAGCCTACACGTCGGGCAAGCCGCACATCGGCAATACCTATGAAATTGTTCTGGCCGACAGCATTGCCCGGTATAAGAGAATGTTGGGATACGATGTTTTCTTCCAGACCGGAACCGATGAACACGGTCAGAAGATCGAAGACAAAGCCAAAGCCGCAGGCGTAGCGCCGCAGCAGTTTGTCGATCAGGTCGCAGGGCAGATCAAGGAAATCTGGGATCTGATGAATACGTCCTACGATAAATTTATGCGGACAACCGATCCGGATCATGAGCGGCAGGTTCAGAAGATCTTTAAGAAACTGTATGATCAGGGCGATATCTACAAATCAGAATACGAGGGCTGGTATTGCAAGCCTTGCGAATCATTCTTTACCGAAAGCCAGATCGTCGATGGGAAATGTCCGGATTGCGGTGCGCCAGTTGAAAAAGCGAAGGAAGAAGCCTATTTCTTCCGGATGAGCAAATATGCGGATCGCCTGCTGAAGCATATCGAAGACCACCCGGAATTCATTCAGCCGGAATCCCGCAAAAACGAAATGATCAACAACTTTATCAAGCCGGGTTTACAGGATCTCTGCGTTTCCCGGACATCCTTTACCTGGGGCGTGCCGGTCGACTTTGATCCGAAGCATGTCGTCTATGTCTGGATCGACGCGCTGACCAACTACATCACCGGTCTGGGTTATGACTGCGATGGCAATCATGGCGAAAAGTTTAAGCATTACTGGCCGGCGGATGTTCATCTGATCGGCAAAGATATTCTGCGTTTTCACACGATCTACTGGCCGATCATGCTGATGGCGCTGGATCTGCCGCTGCCGAAGCAGGTGTTCGGTCATCCATGGCTGTTAGTGGGCGAGGGCAAGATGTCCAAGTCCAAGGGCAACGTGATCTATGCGGACGATCTGGTTCGTTACTTCGGCGTCGACGCCGTGCGCTACATCATGCTTCATGAAATGCCGTTTGCCCAGGATGGCACGGTCACCTATGAATTAATGATCGAGCGGATCAATTCCGATCTGGCGAATATCCTCGGTAATCTGGTCAACCGCACGCTGTCGATGACCAATAAGTATTTCGGCGGGTTAGTCCATAACGCAAACGTCAGCGATCCGATTGATGACGAACTGATCGCCTTGGCTAAAGCGACGCCGGCGAATGTTCAGAAAAAGATGGACGAGCTGCGGGTTGCGGATGCGATCGACGAGATTTTCGCTCTGCTGCGCCGAAGCAATAAATATATTGACGAAACAATGCCGTGGGCGCTGGGCAAGGATGAAACGAAGAAAGATCGTCTGGCTACCGTATTGTATAACCTGCTGGAAAGCATCCGGATTGCGGCCGTTCTGTTGGAAAGTTATTTGCCGGAAACGTCGAAAGCCATTCTCGATCAGCTCAATACGCAGCAGCGCAGCTATGATTCCGTGCTGACTTTCGGTCAGCTGGAAGATGGGATTCACGTAACGCCGAAGCCGCAGATTCTGTTTGCGCGGATTGACGAAAAGGAAATGCTGGAAAAGATCGAAGCGGAACAGCCGAAGAAAGCGCCGGTAAAACCAGCGGAGCCGGTGAAGCCGCAGATCACGATCGACGACTTTGCGAAGATTGAAATGAAGGTCGGACAGGTTCTGTCCTGCGAAAAGCATCCGAAGGCGGATAAGCTGTTGGTGTCTCAGATTGACATCGGTGAAGAAAAGCCGCGGCAGATTGTCAGCGGGATCGCGGGCAGCTATAAGCCGGAACAGATGATCGGTAAGAAAGTCGTCGTCATTACCAACTTGGCGTCGGCCAAGTTAAGAGGCGTCGAGTCGCAGGGTATGATTTTAGCCGGAATGGGCGAGGATCAGATCGAGGTGCTCTCCGTTGAAAAGCTGCCGGTCGGCAGCACGGTTCGCTAAGTCTCAGGAATTCCTTGCTGGAATAAAGAAAAAAGAAAACGCAGAATGAGAGAGTTCTCTCACGCTGCGTTTTTTTGATGGTGATCGCCAGTGATGACGTTGATTTTATCACCTGTAAAAAATTTTGCGAATTTCCGTTTTTCAATACTGCGTGTAAATCTGTTCGATCCGATCAAGCAGGGAATCCGTCGAATTGCTGAACCATCCTGTCGAATAAGCCTGATAGTTAAGGCGAAGAGTATGATCGCCGTAGATCTCAAGATTCCAGGTCTGATTTCCATCGCTGAGAAACAATTTTCCTGTTCTTACGGGGATTTCATGAGCGGTTTTCTGAGAAAAGAAGAGAGTACGGGTAAAACGATCTTTTTGAAAAAGCAGACTGAGCTCCCTGATTGTATCTTCCTCCGTGATTTCAATCGGCTCGCACGCTGTATCGCTGGTTATGATTTCACAATAAGTCAGGCTGATTATCCTGGAATTGGCAATGAGCATTTCTAAAGAAACCGTCGTTTTGATTTTAAAGCCGCAAAATCCAAGAAACAAGAGAATGAAACTCAGACTCAGGCCGATACTTTTTTTCATTTTTCTCCTCCTTGGCGAAGTGAATTCTTGTAAATATCCTGCCGGTCAGCTGACTTTGCATCCAGAACCTTTGCAGCCGCGTTTAACGAGCGACCGTCAGACAGGACTTCTGACTTTATATTATCATAAGCCGGCGGCGAACTTCCATGATATAATCAAACCAACAGAGAGAGGGAGGATCAACTCATGCGGATTGACGATTATGCAAAATGGCTGCGGACATTGGTTTCCGAAGCTGTCGTTCAGAACTATATCAAGCGCTGCCGGCGGGTGGAAAAGAATCTGGACGTCAGTCTTGATCTGGAATTCAGAAAAGACGGGGGTGCTTCCCTGCTGGATCAACTAACGTATACAACGGAAGACTGGCAGAAACATCGTCCGCTGCGCTGTTCCTTAAACTTCAAGGCCGGATCAGACTGGTACAACGGGTTGGCTTCCTTAAAAACAGCGGTTAAAAAATATTTTGAATTCTGTCAGGTTTCCGTTTCATCGCAGGAATATTGAACTTTCAATCAGATTCAAAAAAGAAGAAAACGCGCGGCAGGGACAGCGCTGATGTCCGCTTGATGAAAAGCTGGAAATGGAGGATCAGAAAATGAACGACACACTTCAATTCGCCACGCGCGGAGAATTCAGGGCATGGCTGGAAGACCATTGCTTATCTGAGGAAGGAATCTGGCTGGTGTTGTGCAAGGCAGGCGGGCCGAAAACGATTAAAGCGGGCGAAGCGCTGGAAGAAGCGCTTTGTTTCGGCTGGATTGACGGTCAGATGCAGAGTCTTGACGATAAAACGTATCGCAAATACTTTTCGCAGCGCCGCGGGAAGAGTAAGTGGTCGGAAAAAAACAAGCAGCTTGTTCAAATGCTGGAAGAACAAGGCCGGATGACTGATTCAGGTCGGAAAAAGATTGCAGAAGCCAAAGCGAACGGACAATGGGACGCGCCGAAACCGGCGGCGGTTACCGAGGAACAAATTGCGTCGCTTTCCGCCGTTTTGGAAGCTTATCCCCAAGCCTATTCCAACTTCCAGGCGATGTCCATGTCGGTTAAAAAAACATATACCCGCGCTTTCCTGGATCCTAAAACCGAAGCGGGGCGGGTTAAGCGCATCGCCTGGATCGTTGACCGGCTGAACAAGAACTTAAAACCGATGTGAGAGAGAAGTAAAATTAAACAAGCAGGAAAAACGCTGTCAGATTCAATGGCAGCGTTTTCTCATGGACTTTAAAGAACCGGCGGATCGGTATTAAATAAAGACTGGCGTCAAAAGAACGCCAGTCTTTCGCAAGACTTTATAACGAATTGACCGGTTGATGCACAAATCAAAATTGACTTTTCATTTACCAATCGCCTGAGTGAAAAAAGCCCGCATATCCGCTCCCAGCAGTTTCGCGCTTTCTTCTCCCAGATAAGCCATGTGACCCGACGGATATTCACCGATCACAACCCGGCTTGGATCTAAATGGGAATGTGTTGCCAGATAACGGGCGTTGCCGGCTGTCGTGCAGAGATCGTACAAACCGCTGGCAAAGAAGACGCGCAGCTTCGGATTGCGCCGCATCGCTCCGGCTAATGCCTGAGCCGGCGAGGATTTTGACTTTCGCTGCCACGTTTCGTTGACGTCGAAGACCAGTCCCTTACTGCTGCGGTTGAAACTGATGTTCAGCTCCTTGCAGATCAGCGCGAAAGCCGTCTGGAAGGCAGGCGTGTACTGGCCCATCGCTGGATCATCCGCAATGACGTTGGCATCCCGGATCGCCGGATCGTCTTTCCAGGTATAGCGGCCATCATAGAAACCAACGGCCAGTCCCTGATCCTTTAACAACAGATGGGCAAATTCCTTCTGCATATCAATCCGCAGATGATGGCGAATCCAGAACTCGGTTTCAATGCCGGTGAAATACGTCAGTTTTTCTGCGATGGCCGCCTGTTTTGCTTCCGGCAGCGCGTCGCCCTGAAACAAGGCGCTCAGGTATTCTGTTTTGGCGAAATCGAAGGCCTGAGCGATAAAAGCATCCCGATCCGGTTTGCCTTCCGGATGATGATAGTGATTTGTTGCCGCCATCGTGATCAGATTCACGGCAGATGGTTCTGCCGGATTGGCTTCAAAGAACGTGCTGCCCAAAAGCATGATGCCGCTGACGGACAGCCCCAGCGTATCCGGTTTGACCGGCCCCGCGCCCAGCAGCTCCGCCGCTAACAAAGCCGAACGGCCGGTGCCGTAGCTCTCGCCAGCTAACAGGATCGGGCTGTTGCGCCGGTTGTAACGGGTCAGCCATTGTTCGATGAACATCGCCATTGCCTTCACGTCGCCATCCGCGTCATAGAATTCAGCGCGCGCTTTTTCCTGAATCAGGCGTCCAAAGCCGGTGCCCACCGGATCGACCAGAACGATGTCGCACAGATCCAACAGACAATGCGGATTGTCTTCCAGCTCAAAGGGCGGCACGGTCGGCAGATGCAGCTCATCTTCCAGCTTGACGCGCCGCGGACCAAACAGTCCGGCGTGGATCCACAAACTGGAGCACCCCGGACCGCCGTTATAGGCGAACAAAACCGGACGGGTTGCCGGATCCGCAACATCGCTGCGGAAATACGCGTAAGAAAAGATCGTTGCGGTCGGCTGCCCTTCCTCATCGACAAAGAAATTATCTTCGCTGACGGTGCGGTATGGGATCGTCTGACCGTTCAAAACGACCGAGCCTTGCGATTCAAAACGGGACTTTTCAAGACATTCTTCAATTCTCATGGATTTCTCCCCCACTTTCTGATTGCTTAATTTTTAGTATACACCACGGCGGAAGCGGATGACAAGCAGGGAAGTCGGTTCAGAGCGAACGTGCGCTATAACTGAACGGGAGCGTGGATGCAGGCGAGTGTGCCTGAGGGCAGCCCGGTGCGTTCCGCGAGAACGGCACATTTGACTTTTAACAGGAAGTAACGGTTTTTATCCGGCTGATCGATCAGGCATTCGAAGTTGGCCTGACCTTTGCTTATCAGGACGTCGGCTTGACGGTAAACGGCCTGGAATTCTGCGCCAGTCCGCGCAATCAGCGTGCCGGGCGTATCGTCGCCGCTGCTTATTATTGTTGCCCATCGTTCGATTCCAGCCTGCCGAGCATCGGCAGCGATCACATCGTTGACAACCGGACAACCGCGCACGGCATAATAAAGCTGCAGTTTCGGATTCAAAATACGGATCTGTTCCAGAAGCAGCCTGTCGATCATCACTTCGCCAAAATTATCGCCCAACGCCAAAACGGTCTGCGCCCGGATCAGATCCTGCCGGAAAGTGTCCGTTTCCTTAAAGGGTGAAGAGGAACTCAGAATGACATGTTGGAAATCCTGAAGCATCTGCGTGAAATCTGGCTGATGAAGCGGATTAAAATCGAAACTGTTGGCCAGCGCAGCCAGCCGCAGTGCTTCCGCAAACGGATCGGCTGCCGAGCGGATTCGCCTGATCAGCGCCGGGATTTCTGCCGCCACCTGTGTGTTGACCTGTTTTCGAAGTGAAGCGTAGGGATCTCCGGTTTTTGCTTTTTGCTTGATCAGGCGGTAAAGCAGGCCAATGGCCAAAGGCGCGGGCTGATCAAAATCAACGTTGGCGAGCGTGTGGAAAAAAGCGCGGTAGAAAGCGGGACGGGAAGCGGCGGGGATCAGGGCGGCGCAGCGGACGCCCAACGATACCAGACAGGGCAGGCATGCTTCCTGGATTTTCATGATTTACCTTCTTTCGTTTTTTTGTCAGATTCTGGTTTGAGTATACCGGAACCAGATTGGAAGAGGCAACCCCGGACTGTCAGCTGACAGACTGACGCGTTAAGCGAGTCAGCCTGAACTACCTGCCATGACATCAGGTGGACGTCATGGGACTGACGCCATAAAAAAGCGGCAGATCCGGGGGAAATCCGCCGGACACATGCCGCTTTGAATACTTTTAAACGTTGGATTATTTGTTAGCCGCAGCCAGCTGACCTGCGATCCGTCCATAGTAGACAGCGCCGCCGATGGCCATGCCGCAGCACGGATATTCGTCGCCGAACAGTCCGGTGAAGGCAACTTCGCCTGCCGCATACAGACCCGGGATCGGATTGTTTTCCGTATCCAGAACCTGAGCGTTGATGTCTGTTGTCAATCCGCCGAAGCTGACGGTAACGCTTGGATTCATCGACAAGGCATAGTAAGTGTCACCCTCGATCGGGATCATCTTTTCCGCCGGCTTGCCGAAGTCTTCGTCAACACCCTTGGCGCACAGCTCGTTGTAACGGGTAACCTGATCCGTCAGAACCTTGGCGTCAACGCCCATTAAACCTGCCAGTTCTTCCAGTGAGGAAGCTTTCAGCGTGGAATCCAGCGTCAGCGCATACTGGACAGTCGGCGCGGTTTCGTTCGCGCTGGCGATGTACCAGCCGTGATCCGTTCCCGATTTGAAGATCGCGTCCGCGACATGATACATATAGGTATATTCGTTGGCAACCCGTTCGCCGTTGCCATTGAGGATCAGACCTGCTTCTTCGTTGATGCCGACGCCGGAATAGTAGTTCAGGTAAACTGTCTGAATTTCCGGAGCGTCAAAAATCTTGGCGTTGACCTGTTCGCCCAGCTTCAAGCCGTCGCCGAGGTTGCCGGCCGGAACGCCTGTCGCGTATTTATCACCGATCGAAGCGGCATACCGGCTTGTCATTTCACGATTGCTGGCATATCCGCCGGTAGCGATGATGACGTTTTTGGCATTGACAGTCACCTTACTGCCGTCAGCTTTGGTTCCGCTTAAGCCGATAATCGCCCCGTCCGCATCCTTCAGGATGGTATCAGCGGTGGTGCCGTAGAAAATCTCACCGTTGTTTTTCAGATATTCTTCCGTCATCGGCACTGTGATGTTGCCGCCGAAGCCGTCGGTCATGCCGCCGCCATGATGGCCTGCCGCATTGGTCGTGTTATGAACGCGCCACGGCGTCAGCGACTGATGGATGGCTTCCACGTCGTAGATCATCACGCCCATGTCTTCCAGCCACGTCATGTTTTCAACCGAATTGTCGCAGAATGCCTTGACCATTGCTTCATCCAGCTGATCGGCGCCGGCCATGGTTTTCATGTATTCAAGCAACTGATCCGGGGTGTCTTCATATCCCTGTTTCTTCTGCCATTCAGTGCCGGCTGCCAGAAGCTTGCCGCCGCTGCGCGTCGTCGCGCCGCCGGTAACGCCCTGCTTTTCCAGAATGACGACTTTCGCGCCGGCTCGGGAAGCTTCGATACCGGCCGCCAGACCGGCTGCGCCGGCGCCCGCGATGACAACGTCTGCGTCGAGCGTGACATCTTCAGCTGTCTTCTCAACCGGAACGTTTTTCAATGCTTCCGCATCGCCGCCCGCTTCGGTCACAGCGCTGGCTACTGCCGTTTTGATCGCCGCGGTGGTGATCGTGGCGCCGGTGATGTTGTCGACGCCTAATGACTGAGTTTCGACAATCTGCATCGGCAGAACTTCAACCGGGGAAGTTTCCAGGCCGTAGCCGATTCCGTAGGTTTCCTGATGATCTTTGACGACGATGTCTGTAATCGCGTCTTCGCTGACTGTCACTTCCACGGTGACGTCGCCCTTCATGCCGGGCGCGGCTGCCGTGTAGGTGCCGGCTGTGTAGGTCTGTTTGGCGGCTGCGTCCGGGCTTGGTTCGGTTTTCTTACCACTGTCGCCGCAGGCTGCCAACGACAGAACCATCGCTCCGCACATCAGCAGCGCCGCAAACTTGCTTGCTTGTTTCTTCATTTCTTTCCACTCCTTTTTGTTAAGGCTTTCGCAAAGTGATTATACAATGTCCTGTCGCAGGAAGGTCAATCCCTACTTTTATGCGGTCAAAGATTAGTGTATAATGAAGAAAAAGGACAACTATGTGAATATTTACAGCGCTTTCACAGAATAATCCGAACAAAACCGTTCCCTAAGAGGATGGTTTTGTTGTCTGATTTCCGGATCCATTCTCCATTTCGGATCCGATGCGCTATTACTGCGCCAGCCGGCAGTTTTCGGCAGGAACCGGGATAACGATTCAGAGAGAGAAGAGGTGATTCCCTTGCGGATTCAACAAGTCTGCCGGCAGACCGGTCTGACCAAAAAAGCGATCTACTTTTATATTGACCAGGGATTGATTCATCCCCGCCGCAGCACGGAAAATAATTATCTGGATTTCAGCGAGGCGGATGTCGACAGTCTGCGGATCATCGCTTTTCTAAGACAATATAATATTCCCGTGGGTGAAGTGGAGAATTTGATCAGTCATCCAAGCATGACGAATTTTTGTCTGCATAAGCAGCTTGCCGGATTGCGCATGCAGCTGCTGCGGCAGCTGGGGCTGATCCGGTCGTTGTCCTCCTTGTTGACGGAACTGCCGCCGCAGTACAATGTTAACGATCTGACGGAACAGATCAGCCGGCCGACGGCGCCCAGCGAGGCGGATCAGTCGATGCTTGATCTGGTCTGCCCGGATCAGGATGCCCGCATGATATCAATTTTTATCTGGAGTTCGTTTTTAAACGTGCCGAAAAGCGAATATAGGCTGTTTCTGTGGGGAAAGATTACCGAGCAGGCGCAGCAGGATCTGAAAGGATCGCTGCGTTATGTCGCCCGGATTATTTATGCGCTGGAATTTGAACAAATTGAAAACGATGCACGTCTGCGCTATTATGCCGCCCGGGCCATCTTAACGATGGATGAAGCGTTGTTTGCGAAGTTGAAGCAACAGGTTCTTGATCAGCTGCGGAAGATGGCTGAAAATCCGCTGGATCAGGCGTATTGGAAAATGAACTATGAAAAAGTCACGCTGCCGCTGGTTCGCTTTGTCAACGGGCCATTAGGCGATTTGATCGGCGAATATAACTGCGAGTATCTGACTTATACTAAAAACATGCAGCGGCTGGCGGCCAGCGTGCGCCATGAACTGCTCGAAGGCACGGAACAGGAACTCTACCGGAGGCTGCTGCTGGTTTTGGACGGGAAGCTCGATCTCAACGGGTATCCGGGACTGGTCAGCTTTTACACGTTTGAAATGGGCCTGTATATGATTTTGCCGCTCGATCAGCAGCGCCGGCTGCTGGAAAGCTAGTGCCTCATCGTTCTTTTGTTTTTTCCTGTCACTCTGTGCGGAAACTGAAGATGCCTGACTTCTAAAAGCAGGCTTTTTTACGCTTACTCCTTACGTTTGTTCAATGGATAACTGTTCAATGGATAACGGCTTATCCAAAATAAAAACTCCCTGCCTTTGCACGCTTGCCATGGATCCGGAATTCCGGATTGACCAGACAGGCGGGGACGCAGCCCTTGAAGCGGCGGCACGGGAGTTTTTTTTATTTTATTTTGATTCGGGATTCCAGCTGCTGAATCCGGTCTTCCGCCCGTTTCTTCAGCAGGAAGACGCTGAGAATTTCCGCAACATAGGTCAGCACGTTGATCTGAACCTGATCCCACAGCCGCTTTTCCCGGCATTCATCAAAGCCGATGTAGCCCCGCGGCCGGCCCCGGTCCTTGATCAGACATTGAAGCATGGATTTGATCTTCTGCGGTTCCAGCAGGCGGATCTGCGCCGGGTTCAGGGTGTGAATATCCTGACAATAGAAAATTCCATTTTCATCGAAGTTTTTCAGATATTGGCCTTCAAGGTCTTCTTGATAGGAAATGTGCTGGAGATTCTCTTTTTCCGCAGGAATGCCCTGATTGCACCATTCGAACGTGTTAGTGCAGAACTGATCGTCGTCGCTGTTTTCAAAGATATAGACGCGGCTGACGTCAAAATGCCGGCCGATGATCCCCAGAATTTCCTGAATGCAGCGTTCCAGGTCCTGCGCGTTGTAAAGCTTGTTGAAAATGAATTCGCTGATCTGCGGCGTCTCGTCGGTTTTGCTCGTGTTGGAATCGATCCGGGCATTGACGGCCGACGCGCCCTCCACCATTGGGAAAAACGCGTTCTCATCAGCCAGCTGATTGTAAAAAGCGAACTGGTTCTTGCCTTTGCTTTTCATCGAATACAGCGCCTGATCGGCACGGTGGAACCAGTAATGGAAATCCGGATTGACGGGCGAGGTCATCGCGATGCCGACGCTGCAGGATACTTTCAGGATCTTCTGATTGCGCAGTTCAATGGACTGGAAGGCGTCGATAATCTGCCGCGCCTTCTTTTCCACCTGTTCTTTGGAGGGAATATTTTTCATGAAAACCAGAAATTCGTCGCCGCCGACCCGGCCGAGGATATCCTCGCTGCGAAACAGCCGGCGAATCCGGGACGTCGCTTCGATTAAGAAGGCGTCGCCGAACAGATGGCCGAGCGTATCGTTGACCCTTTTGAAGTCGTCGATATCAATGATCATTAAGGCATTCTGCGTCGACTGGGTGGTCAGCCATTCCTGAATTAACGTCTGCGCCGTCTCCTTATTATAATATTGCGTCAGCGGATCGCGCTGCGCTTTCTCCAGCAGTCTTTGCGACCGTCGTTTTTCTTCGTCGATATTGGATAGAATACCGATCGCCTTGACGGGTTTCTGATTTTCATCCAGCTGCGTAGTCACGCGGATCCGGAACCAGACCGGCTGATGCTGGGCGTTGTGCAGCTGCAGTTCATCTTCGATGTAGGCTCGGCCGGCGCGGATCTGGCAGCACAAATCAGTGAATAAATGCCGCTGTTCCGGATAAAAATTCGTATTCTTTTCATCCAGCAGTCCGGATACCGTCAACTGCAGCGGATATCCCAGATACTGCTTCCAGTTCTCGGAGAACGTGAGTTCATCCGTTGGAATATTCCATTCAAAAATAATATCCTGCGTCTGGTTCATGATGATTTCATAACGCTGCAGGCTTAATCGGAATTCCTCGGCAATTCGCTTGGATTCGGAGATGTCGACCAGAATGCAGCAGAAATACTGCCGCCCCCATTCGTCTTGAAGATAGCGTCCTTTATCCAGAACCCAGATCGGCTCGGCGTTTTTGCGCAGCAGCCGAAACTGTAGTTCCTTATCGCAGCCATGACGCAGCTGTTCGCGGACCTCGGCGAGCGTATTCTCAAAATCACGCGGATCGATCAAGGCGCGGAAGCTGTTGTGCAGCTCAGAACGGATTTCTTCCCGGGTGTAGCCGGTCAGCTGCAGGAAGCTGTCGCTGGTCTGCAAGAGCGTCAGCGGTTCGTCGAACAAGCAGTGAAAAATACCGCCCGGCATCTGATCCGGCAGAAATGTTAACGACAATTCCTGATTTTGATAAGCGCTGGAAGCGATCTGAGCCGGACTGATCTGGACGAAACAGAATTTCCCGCGGATTTGGTCGCGGATCAGCGTCAGGATCAGCGAATGACATTCTTCTCCCTGCAGCAGGGCCTTAACGGTGGTCAAACAGTACCGTTCGTTTAAAACCGAACTGATCGGCGTCGTCGTACAGATTAAGGTTTCGTGATGCCGCGACATCTGATTTTTAATATGGCTGCGGACTTGTTCGCGGCCGGCATAGTCCTGCGGCGGTTCTGTGGCGTGCCATTGGACGTTTTCATCCAGCAGCGATTCTAAACAGTTCCAGTCGTTGTCGACAAATAACGCCTGAATGAGGGAAAAAACCTGCGGTTCGCCAGAGAATTCCGAATTGTTCATGTGGACGATCCTTTCTTCAACGTTAAGCGATATGTTCATTATCCTAAGTGTACACCATTTCCCAACTTTGCAAAAGAGCGGAAAGGCTAAAATGCAATCTTTGTCGAAAGAACTCAAAAACGAGGGAATCTGCGGTCTTCGCCAAAGCTTCGCCGGAAATTCAGTTTACTATCATGAACTATTCAAAAACAATTCACATTCCCATGGGAGAATAGCGATGCTTATTAGAGTGTGGAAAGCGAGCGTGATGAAATGAAATTCCAATTCTCACTGAAATCCCTGCATTGGACTAAAAAGAAAACACTGATTCTGGCGATTGGTCTTTGTCTGGCTGGGGCGGGGGGTTTTTATTTTTCCCGTCAGGGGACAACCCGAAAAAACAAAACGCAGGCGTCGTTTATTCGAACAACGGTGCTGAAAAAGACGACGCTGAACAATTCGATCAGCCTGACCGGCACGGTGGAAAGCGCGTCGGTCTCCAATGTGACAACCAATCAATCGCTGGCGGTCAAATCAATTCCGGTTCAGGTCGGAGACTGGGTGGAAGCCGGGGATATCATCTGTGTCCTGGATACAGAGGAAATCGACAAGAATATTGAGAAGACACTGGAAAGCTTACAGGAGAACATCGACAACGCGAAGGATTCACTGACTTCGGCGGAAGAAAATCTGTCCTGGGCGCAAAGCGATGCGGACAGTGCCTGGAACACGCTGGCGGAGAAGGAAAGCGCGATGAACAGCGCAAAGACGGCGTATGAATCCGCGCGCAGCTCTGTCGATGCGTTCCAGGCCAATGTCGATCAGGCACAGGCGGCTTATCAAAGTGCGGTGGAAGCGGAAAATCAGGCGCTTTCCACGTTGAACAGCGCGATCAGCGAGGGGACCTGCACGGGTCTGGAAGATACAGCCTGTTTTGCCGGGTCGGCATACAACACGGCCAGGCAGACCTCTGCCGACGCGAAAGCGAAAGCCGACAGTGCTCAGCAGGATCTCAAATCCGCCCAATCGGCGATGAATTACGATTCCCTGGCAGCGGCCTACAATACAGCCCAGAGTGCCTACAACGCCGCGCTTACCGCCTGGAATACAGCCCGCAATAACCGCGACAGCTGGCAGACGAAAGTCGAGGACGCCAAAGAAGCAGTCACAAAGGCTTCTTCCAGCGATACGCTCGACGATCTGTATGAGAAGAAGGAAAACTGCACGCTGACTGCTAAAACCGCCGGCAAGGTCACGGCGATCAACGTCACAGTCGGATCAATGGCGACCAACAACACGACGATCGCGACGATTCAGGACACAGACGCGCTGAAAATCACGGTGACGATTCCGGAATATGAAATTCAAAACGTCGAATTGGGGATGACTGCGAAAATAACCACGGACGCCACCGAAGGTGAGATCGAAGGGACGCTGACACAAATCTCGCCAACCGCTTCTTCGCAAAACGGCGGATTCCCGGCCGAGGTGACGGTCACGACGTCAAACAGCGGACTCTACGTCGGCATCAACGCCACGGTAGAGATTATCCAGTCCACCGTGGATAACGTCTTCGTCGTTCCGATCGACGCCATCGGCACCAATGACGCCGGAGAATCCATCGTGTTCGTCAAGGAATCCGGCTCCGGCAGTGACGCCATCTTTAAAGAAGTCGTCGTGACCACCGGGGAAGAAAACGACTATTATGTGGAAATCAGCTCAGCTGAACTGAGCGAGGGCATGGAGGTGCGCAGCAGCGCAGACCCAAAACAAGCTCAGGTGAGCGGCAGCGAAAGCAGCGAACCGGTTCAGATGAACGGCGACATGCAGATCGACATGGGCGGGGCGATGCCTTCCGGAGAAATGCCTGCCGGTCAGATGCCTGCCGGCGGATCGGGCGGAAACGGCGGCGGAGCGCCAGGCGGCCGGGGAGGCAACGGATGAGTGCGGCTCAGCCTGTTATCGTGATGCAGGGCATCGTCAAGCGGTATTCCATTGGCAAGCCCAACGAGCTTGAAATTCTGCACGGCATCGACCTGCAAGTGGAACCTGGCGAGTTCGTCGCGATCGTCGGCGAAAGCGGCAGCGGCAAATCGACGATGATGAACATTCTGGGCGCGCTGGACCGGCCGACGGAAGGCCACTACAAGCTCAATGGCGTCGATATCCAGACGGCCGGGGATAAAGAACTGGCAAAAATCCGCAACCGCCAGATCGGCTTCGTCTTTCAGACCTTCAATTTGATCGGCCGGATGAGCGCGCTGAAAAATGTCGAGCTGCCGATGCTGTACGCCGGGATGCCGGCCCGCGAGCGATCCCAACGGGCGGCAGAGCTGCTCGATCTGGTCGGGATGAGCGAGCGGAAAAAACACCAGCCCAACGAGCTTTCCGGCGGCCAGAAGCAGCGGGTGGCGATCGCCCGGGCGATGGCGAACGATCCTTCACTGATCCTGGCCGATGAACCGACCGGCGCGTTGGACACGGCGACCAGCCGGGTCGTCATGGATCTGTTTCACAAGCTGCACGAGGAACAGCACAAAACGATCGTGCTGATCACGCATAATCCCGAGCTGGCGGAGGAAACCCAGCGTGTGATCACGCTGCGCGACGGTCAGATCGTCAACGTTCGGAAAGGAGCGGGCGTCCATGGGCGTGCTTGATAATATCCGGATGGCGCTGTCCAGCCTGAAAGCGAATAAAATGCGCTCGCTGTTAACGATGCTGGGCATCATCATCGGCATCAGCGCCGTTATCGCGATCATGACCGTCGGCGACTCCTTGACCGGTTCGATTACCGACAGTATGTCGGGGATGGGCGCAAGCAACATCACCGTATCGCTGCAGAAAAAAAGCAGCGCGTCTTCCAACAGCTATGGCGGAAGCCGGGTGTTGATGTTCGGCCCAGGCAATCCCGATGAGGAAGATCTGATCTCGGAAGCGATGATTACGGAATACCGCTCGCTGTTCGGCAGCCGGATCACAGCGCTATCCTGCTCAGAGAATATCGGCAGCGGTACGATCAGTCAGGCCGAGATGTCCGGCAGCGTCAGCGTGAGCGGCGTCAATCCCGACGCCCTGACTGTCGAGGATCTGGACATGATCACCGGCCGGTTTATCAATGAGAAGGACAATACGCAGACTAAACGCTCGGCCGTCATCTCGGATTATCTGGCGGAAAAGCTGTATGGTTCCGTTGAGAAGGCGATGGGCGAAAAGCTGGAGGTCAGCCTCAACAACGGCGTGCAGGTGTTCTATATCGTCGGAATTTATCATTATGACACTTCCAGCAGCATGATGACGGCGCTCTCGGATAGCGATAACCTTTCGACCTCGATGTATGTCCCGGTTGCCACGGCAAAGAAAATCACTCAGGCCAGCCAGGGCTATCAGTCCGTCACGGTCGTCGGCGCGGCAGGCGAGGACGTCGATACGCTGCTCAGCGATACCGAGGCGTTCTTCACCAGCTTTTACACGCATAACGATTCTTATACCATTTCCGCGTCGAGCATGAAGGAAATGCTGGAAACGATGACCGAGATGCTGGATACCGTCAAGGTTGCGATTGCAGGCATCGCGGCAATCAGTCTGTTGGTCGGCGGGATCGGCGTTATGAATATCATGTTGGTCAGCATCACCGAGAGAACCCGTGAGATCGGCACCCGCAAAGCGCTGGGCGCACCGAACCTGGCGATCCGGATCCAGTTTATCATCGAAGCGATGATCATCTGTATGATCGCGGGACTGTCAGGTGTTTTATTAGGCGTGGCGATGGGCGCAGGCGCGGCGAATTTGTTAGGCTATCCCGCCAAGCCGTCGGCTGCGGCCTGTGCCCTGGCGGTCGGCTTCAGTATGGTGATCGGCGTGTTCTTCGGGTACTATCCGGCGAACAAAGCGGCGAAGCTCGATCCGATCGACGCGCTGCGCTATGAATAATTGGAAAATCCAGTTCGATTGAATCATAGCGGATTTCATGAAGTCTGAATGCAATGCAAAGATGTAAGAACTGTCCAATTTCCGAATTGAATTGTGAATTTACCAGAAAGACCAGAACTCTGATTATTGTTTCCTGTTATAATAAAGAAAAAGGAGATGACGATCATGAAGCGGATCGAAGCTGGTTTAATTCGCAAGGCCATGGCGGAACCCTGGGAGAAGCTGGGCTTCGCGTTGACGCTCAATTTGTTGACGCTGACGATTTCCTTTTTCAGCGGAACGCTGTGGCTGTTGTTTTTTGCCAGTCTGATCATCGACGGTCTGGCCGGCTTGGAAGCATGGGTTCAGAAGGTGCGCGCCAGACGCTTTGTCCGGGATCTCGATCTGAGCGAATCCCTGCCGTTGTGCAGGCAGGCGGATAACACGTTTTTTCTGCCCAACAAGCTGATTTCCTGGTACCGCGGAAAAGGCTTATGCGTGCGTTACGAACAGATCAAGAACTGTTATCTCAATCAGATCAACGAAAATTCACGGATGAAATTTGACAGCCGGAAACGCAGCTGGAAATTACAGATCAACTGCCGCGACAAGCGCTATACCGTTCTCGCGCTGGAACGCAAGGACGATTGTATGAACGTGCTGCGGTTTCTCAAAACCGTGAATCCGGCGATCGTCGTCTATTACGAAATCCCAGCCAAACCGCTGACGCTGGCGGAACTGCCTGAATATGAATGAAACCGGGGGGAAATGGATGTTCACAATCCTCCGGGTTTTTTTTGTACACTTTCCGGAATATGTATAAGAAAAGAATAATGAATACGAGAAATAAGAAAAATATGATACAATGAAAATAACGGAGGTGATGGTGATGAAACACATCACGGAACTCATACAGAAACAGGTCGTCAAAAAACACAGCTGGGCGCTGATGTTCTATTTATTTTTGTTGGTTGCAGCGGCCATTCTGGCCTGGATCAGTCAATCGCTTTACGTCAGCTTGTTCATCGTTGTCTTTCTGGCGGCCCTGGCGGTTCGCTTAATCCAGGCGGTGCATGAGCTGGGGCAGGTCAAGCGCTTTACCCAAAGCCTGCGGGGACCACAGCGGCTGCTTTACCGGCAGGTCGATACGACGTTCTTTCTCGAAGACCGCTGGATATCCTGGTTTAACAGGCAGGGCGTCCAGGGGACTTATGATGAAATCACAATGTGCAGCTACGCGCAGGTGCCGCTGCGGAAGTCGGAGAAGCTGTACGCCCCATGCCAGCTGCAGATCAATGCCCGGGGCCGCAGGACAACCTTGATCCAGCTGCAGCACGATCAAGACGCTCAGACCGTCATGGCGTTTCTGAAAACGCAGAATCCGTCAATCCTGTTCTCGGAGAAGCTCGGCGAACGGAAAGTGCGGCTGGAAGATCTGCCGGAAAAAATGGAGTGAATTTGTGAGATTGTGTGAAGTGAGGCAGAAGGCTTGTCAGAAACCAGGACTGGAACTATAATCTTCAACAGATAGATATTCAATGCGTTGAATATTTAGAAATGGAGGATTTATGAGCGAGCAAGTCATGGAAATGATGTCGCTTTTGCGGCAGATTAATATGCGCCTGCATCATTGCCTGAAGGAACTGTACGAACCGTTGGGCCTGACTGGTCCGCAGGCGGTCGTGATGATCGAGCTGTTTAAAGAAGATGGGCAGCGGATCTGCGATCTGGCGGAAGCGGCCGGCATGACCGTCAGCAATATCTCCGCGATCTGTCAGCGGCTGGAACGCAACGGCTTTCTGCATCGCGTGCGTTCCCAACAGGATCAGCGCACGGTACGGATCTGTCTGTCGGAGAAATCACTGCAGCTGATCCGCGACTGCGATCATCAGATCGCGCTTCAAAGTGATCAGATTTCGCTGAAAATGACAGCGGAGGAACTGGATGAAATCAATTCAGGATTACGCAAGTTAAACGAGTTCCTGGATCGGGAGGATTTATGAAAGCAGAAAAACCAAAAAACAAGAAACCGTTAATTTACTATTATTTCGTGATGATGATCGCGCTGATGGCGTTCAATTTGTTCGTGACGCCGATGATCCAGAACCAGCGGATCAAGGAAGTCGGCTACAGCGACCTGATCGCCGCTCTGGATGAAAAACAGGTCGACGAGGTGGAAGTGGACAACCAGACCGGCAAGATCGCCTACACGATCAAGGACAACAGGAAAAATGTGTTCGTAACCGGCATTATGCCCAACGATGCGGCGTTGACAGAGCGGCTGGAACAGAGCGGCGCAAAGTACACCGCAGTCATTCCGCAGCAGAATTCCTTCTTAATGGATATGTTGATGTGGCTGGTGCCGATCATCGTCATTCTGGGCGTCGGTCAGCTGTTTTCCAAACAGCTGGCGAAGAAAATGGGCGCGAACACGATGACGTTTGGAAAATCCAGCGCGAAAATCTATGTGTCGGCGGAAACGGGCAAGACGTTTCAGGACGTCGCGGGGCAGGATGAAGCGAAGGAAGCGCTGAGCGAGATCGTCGACTTCCTGCACAACCCGGATAAATATAAGAAGCTGGGCGCAAAGATGCCGAAGGGCGCGCTGCTGGTCGGGCCGCCGGGTACCGGTAAGACGCTGCTGGCCAAGGCGGTGGCGGGCGAAGCGAACGTTCCGTTTTTCTCGATTTCCGGTTCGGAATTTGTGGAGATGTTTGTCGGCATGGGCGCCGCGCGGGTCCGCGATCTGTTTAAGCAGGCACAGGAAAAAGCGCCGTGCATCGTCTTCATCGACGAGATTGATACGATTGGCAAAAAACGCGACAGCGCCAACGGCATGGGCGGCAATGACGAGCGCGAACAGACATTGAATCAGCTGTTAGCGGAAATGGACGGCTTCGATGGAAGCAAGGGCGTCGTCATCCTGGCGGCGACCAACCGGCCGGAAACGCTGGATAAAGCGCTGTTAAGACCGGGCCGGTTCGACCGGCGGATTCCTGTCGAACTTCCGGACTTAAAGGGCCGCGAAGAAATCTTGAAAGTTCACGTCAAGGACATCGTCGTCGACAGTGACATCAACTACCGCACGATCGCCCTGGCAACCTCCGGCGCTTCCGGCGCGGAGCTGGCGAACATCGTCAACGAAGCAGCGTTAACGGCGGTGCGCAACGGACATTCCAAGGTCATGCAGCACGACTTTGACGAAGCGGTCGACACGGTGATCGCCGGGAAGGAACGCAAAGGCGCGGTTATTTCCGAAAAGGAAAAACGGATTATCGCCTATCATGAAATTGGTCACGCCCTGGTGGCCGCGGTGTCGAAGAATTCTGCACCTGTGCATAAGATTACGATTATCCCGCATACCAATGGAGCGCTGGGGTATACGATGCAGGTGGCGGAGCAGGAAAGCGTCTTAATGAGCAAGGATGAGATTCTGGACAAGATCCGCACGCTGACCGGCGGCCGGGCGGCGGAAGAATTCATGTTCAATATCTGCACCTCCGGCGCATCCAACGATATCGAACAGGCGACACGGCTGGCGCGGGCGATGGTGGCCCAGCTGGGCATGAGCGATCAGTTCGGCATGACGGCGCTGGAAACGGTGAACAACCGGTATCTGAGCGGCGACGCTTCGCTGGTCTGCTCGAATGAAACGGCAACCTTGATCGACAAGGAAGTCATGGCGATCATCAAGAACGCGCATGCGGAAGCCCGGAAGATTCTTGAGGACAACGCGCAGCTGTTGCATGAGGAAGCGGAATATCTGCTTCAGAAGGAAACGATTACCGGGGAGGAATTCATGGAAATCTTCAGCCGGCATCAACAGCTGAAGGCACTGCCGCAGCCGAGCATGGAATAAAGAAAAGAAAGATTGAACCTAATGCATCATGGCATGCAGGGGGTTCAATCTTTTTTGATTAACGGAAGATGGTTTACTCTTATGCGTTTCTTTCGGCTCTTATTTATAACAAAGAAATTCCATAAAAGAATATGAAGGCTAAAATTAATTGATAATTTCAAATCATTCTCAGACAAACGAAAGGATAGAATTACGGCCTCTTTTATTTACAACGACCAAAGAAGATTGGCCAGCGTACTGATCAGCGGAATCGTGATCAAACTGAGCACAGTGCTGGAAAGTACCAAGGTTGTTGCTTTGACTGAATCTTGATGGTATGTTTCTGAAAACAATGCGACGCTGACGGCGCAGGGACAGCTGCTTACCAACATCAGAAGCATTTTTAACGACAGGGGTATGGGAAGTCCGGTTAAAATCAAGCTGGTCAGCAGCGGCATCCATAAAAGGCGGGTTGCAGCCGCTGGAAGACAGCGCCAAACTAATTTCCAGTTCTGTGTCAGCGTGGTTTTCGCTAATAAGGCTCCCAGGATTAACATCGCCAGCGGCGTGTTTAAAGCAGCGGTCATCGTGAGGACGTCGGTGATCACTGGCGGCAGGGATAACGGCGTGAAATAAAGTAGCAGGGCCAGCATCACAGCGATCGCCATCGGCGTTTTTAAGAATTTCTTCAATGAGAAGGATGAAGAATGATCCATCAGATAGACGCCAATCGTCCACTGCATCAGCGTGTTGACAATCATAAACGGCGTTAAGAGAAAGACGGCGGAGGGTCCCAGGACAGCCTGAACCAGCGGAATTCCCATAAAACCAGAATTGGGAAGCAGCACGCCATTTTCCAATACCGGATCGCTGCGGAAAAAGAGGAATGCGGCAGCCAGAAATAAACCATGAAACAAAAGCGCCAACATGAAACTCATCAATAACCAGAGCGCCTGTTCCCGCTGGAAAATTTCATTGCCGGATAACAGAATGACGGACGGCGAAGCAACCTGAAGCAGAATTTGAGTCAGCGACGGGATATGATCGGAATGCAGAATTTCCCGTTTGCATAAGAACCAGCCGAGGGCGATCAATGCGGTCATGATCATCATCTGATGAAATATTGAGGCTGTCATTTCAATTCCCAAAATGTTTCTTATACAATTTGTTCGTCTGCATCAGCTTATCATAAAACGTATCGCTTTTTTTATTGACCAGAACCGCATAGATCATATCCACTAAACATAAAGCCGCAATGCGTGAAGATAGAGAAAGATTATTTTCCGGATCGTCAATACTGTTGACATACAGATGTAGGTCGCTGATTTCCAGCAGCTCATTGTTGTAATTTTTTGTTACCGAAGCCATATAGGCACCTTTGCTTCGAATGTGGTCCGCAGCCTCCAGAATTACGGCGGTTTTGCCGGAATACGAGAAAATCAAAACGACGTCATGCGGGTCTGCGAAATAGGAATAAGTCAGGATATCGCATTCGGTATTGAAATATTTGCAGGGAATTCCCAACCGGGAAAATCGGAGATGCGCGTCATAGGCGATGATTCCTGAAAACTGAACACCGAGAAATACGACATGATGACAGTTCAAAATTTTATCGGCGAGTTTTTCAATGTGTTCAACCGGATTGGTCCGCACAGTTTCAATGATCGAGTAAGTGTCCTGCGAGGTAATGTTGTCAATGATACTCCCGGCGTTATCCCCTTTTTCAAAAAGCAGCGATGTACTGCTCGACATTTCATCTTTCAGAAACAGGTTTAACTCTATCGCCAGCTGCATTTTTAAGCTGTTAAAACCTTCATATCCATTCTTTTTGCAAAACCGGGAAATCGTGGAACGCGACGTATAAGTTTCCCGTGCCAGATCTTCCATCGTCATTTCAATGACTTCGTTGGGATGATTAATAATGTAATTGATGATACTTTTTTCAACGGGGGTCGAAGAATGATTTTTCTGTAATTCTAAAAAGAAACTCATTGATATCCCCTCCTGGTTCATAGTCTTATTATACTTCAGGATTGAAAGCTTACTCAGATTCAACCGATGACACAAATGATTCAATAATGAGTCTGAAATCAGAGGAAAAATTAGGAAAATGAACATGTAATGTTTCTTTCAATCATTAAGTAAATTCAAAAATGCTGCGAATGACACAAAAGCGTCAGAGATTGAATCCGACCGTAGGCTGCTTTTCTTGTATGATGTAAGCGTATACATCGAGGTGCCTCAGGGAGGTTGAAATGAAGTTTATGGATGCTCATGTGCATCTGAAAAACCGGAACGATGAAGTTCTGGATGTGGATGCACTCTTAAAGGAAATGGACGCTTCCGACATTGAACGGGTATTTTTAATGCCGGCAGATTCCCGCCGCAGCGAGAATGAACGGATGCTGAAAGAAGCTCAGGGTCATACCGACCGGTTTATTCTGTTTGCGTTCGTTAATCCCTATCATTCGGATTGCGTCGAATGGTTTGAAGAGGCGGTGAAGCATCGCGGCGTCAGGGGATTGAAGCTGCATCCGGTGCTGGATGCCTATCCTGCCGACCGGGCATATATGCTGGATCCGCTGCTGGAAGTTTGTGATCGGTATCATCTCCACTGCATTATTCATTGTACTTCCGACGCGCCGAACAGTTCGCCGCTGCAAATGGAAAGAACCGCTCGCCGGTGGCCTCATGTGACGTTTCAGATGGCGCACATGGGCGGCTGCTGGTTAGCGAACGACGCGATCAAGGTATGTCAGCGCAATCAGAATATCTATCTGGACGGTTCGACGGTTTCCTTATCGGCCGTCAAACGGGCGGTCGCAGCTTGTCCGGATCGGTTTCTAATGGGCACGGATGTTCCGTTCTATCATTTCGAGATGGAAAAACTGAAAATGAAACTGGCTGTTTCGGATCCGGTTATCTTTGAAAAGGTAACGTATGGCAATATGCGGGATTTGATTGCGGAAAGGGGGTTGGAACTGTGAAAATTATCGACGCGCATAATCATATCGGAGACCGCCGGGGGCGTAAAGGACAGACTGCTGAAGAAATAATCGCCAAGATGGATGCTTCCGGTATTGATCAGGCTGTCGTTTTCTCGTATGTTCCCTATCCGAATAACGATTATATCAGCGAGTCTGTGAAGGCTTATCCTGACCGGTTGATCGGATTCGCAATTTTAGATCATACCCAACTCCATCCGGAACGGGAACTGGAACGTGCAGTATTGAAACTGGGGCTGAAAGGCTTGAAACTGGATACGCCGACGCATGGCTTTTCGATTGATGATTTTAAAATCACGGGTCCGACCTTTGAGATTGCCGATCGCTATCATTTGCCTGTAATCTGTTATTGCGGCGATAATAATTATGTTCATCCATATAAGTTTGCGGAGGCGGCGAAGCGATATCCGAATGCGAATTTTATCATGGCGCATGCCGGAATTCTATTCATGACCAGTCACGCGATTGAAGTTTGCGCGGAAAATCCTAATTGTTTTATTGAAATTTCCAATATCAATGCCTGCGTGATTAACGACGCTAAGAACAAAGGCGTGCTGGGGCAGGTCTTATTCGGAACGGACACGCCGTTTAATTATTTCAACGTAATGAAAAGCTGCGTGGAATGCGCCCTTACGGATGATGCGGAAAAAGAGCTTGTTTACCACAAGAATTTTGAAAGAATCCTGAGCCAGATTCAAATTCGCTGAAGAAAGAGAGGATAAGCGATGAAAGCTTTAATTATTTGCCAGTTTGCCATTACAAGTAAGAATATGATTACAAAGGTAATCCAGTACGCGAAGGAACACGGCAATGATATTTCCGTCGAATGTGCTTCCGTTTCGGAGATTGCGGAGCTGCCGTTTGAGAATTATCAGGCGGTATTGCTGGCGCCGCAGGTTAGAAACTATCTGAAAAATGTAACGGAAAAGTGCGCGCCGCTCAACATTCCGGTCAGCTCTATCGACGTTGTCGCTTATGGCCTGCAGGATCCGGAAAAGGTGCTGAACCAAATCAAAAAAATGCTGAGTCAGCCATTATAAAAGAAAAGAGGGGAATTTATGCATCATGTTATGAACTTCATGGAAGATAAGATAATGCCGCCATTATTTAAAATGGCGTCAAATAAATATCTTCTGGCAATTCGCGACGCTTTCACTTCCACTCTGGCGATTGTTTTGATCGGCAGCGTCTTCCTTCTGATTTGTTATTTTCCAAATGAAAGCTGGGCTGAGTTCATCGCTCCGTACGTGCCGATGCTCAGTGTCCCGAATACCCTGACTTTGGGTCTGATCGCTCTGTATATGGCATTTGCGATCGGCTATGCGCTGGCAAACGCCGTGAACCTGCAGCCTTTGGTGAATGGCGTCGCGACGACAGCGATCTTCTTGATTATGGTTAATCCGCTGACTGCGGAGGGGACGATCAGTCTGGCCTATCTGGGTTCGCAGGGGATCTTCTGCGCGATTTTAGCGGGCGTGGTTACGGTTTTCCTGAACTATCAATTCACAAAACGGGGAATTCTTATCAAAATGCCGGATTCGGTGCCGCCGATCATTTCCGCAGCTTTTGAAATGCTGATTTCTTTAGGCATCATCGTCGTGCTGGTTTGGGCTGTTCGTGTAGCGTTTGGCGTCAATATTCCGGGTTTAATGGCCATGTTGATCTCTCCGCTGGCAGTCGCTGCGGATTCACCGTTTGCGGTTGTGACGGAAAGTCTGATATCCCGGACGTTGTGGTTTGCCGGAATTCATGGCGGAAGTATTATCGCATTCAATGGCGGAGCTCTGTATCCCTTTGCGCTGGCCAATATCGACGCCAATGCTGCGGCGGTGGCTGTTGGGCAGGCGATGCCGTATATCATCACGCCTTCATTTGAAAGCTTCTATCAGGACTCCAGCGTATCTGCGTTTGCGATCTGTCTGATGATGGTTGTCGTTTGTAAATCTTCGCATCTGAAACAAATCGGCAAGCTGGCAGCGCTGCCGGCCGTGTTCGGCGTCACAGAACCTTTCTGGTTCGGTTTGCCGGTGGTGCTGAATCCGATCATGCTGATTCCGTTCTTATTTGCGAATACCTTTAATTTACTGACGACCTGGATTCTCTCCTATTTGAATATCATCGGAAGAACCTATGTTACGCTGCATTGGGCTCTGCCGGGATTCTTAGGTTCTTATTTATCGTCTGGCGGCGATCTTCGCAATTTGATCTGGTGGCTGATTTTGCTCGTATTAAACTGCCTGATCTATTATCCGTTTATTAAAATGTATGATAAACAGAAAATTCAGGAAGAAACAGAAGCACAAATTTCAGCTGAAGGATAAAGGAGAAAGATGCCGATGAGTGAAAAAGAAGGACCAACTTTAAATACAGAACAGCTGTTGCTGATGATGGTCGCACATGCAGGCAATGCCAACGCCAAAGTCTTCGATGCGTTGGATGCTTATGAAAGCGGGAATCTGAAAGCGGCGATGGAAATCCTGGAGGATGCGGGACAGGAGTTGTTAACCGCACAGAAAAATCAATTTGCTTTAATGAACGAGGAGGCTCAGGGAAAAGAGGTCGTTCCTTCGATCCTGATGATTCATGCGATGGACATCTGCATGACGGCAGCCAATTCGATTCAGTATACAAAGCGGCTTCTTCCCCTGCTGCAAATGAAACATGAAATGTCGTAATCAGCCCTGCGTCTGTCAATCCACGCGCTATCGTTGTATTTACAAAGGTTTTCATTTCCTGGTCTTAAGCGGTGTTCAATGTAAAGCCTGTCGGAAAACTTATCCGGTGAAAACGGTTCTGAAAGGCATGAGTTTGCCTTACGTGGACGCGTTGGGAAAGCTCGTATTTTTACTGGCTGCTCTGTATTACGCGATTCTAAACTTCATCCCCGGTATTATCGCGATGTTGTCCATGATTTTCCTGATGAATTATATTTTAGTTCCAGTTTTGTTCCACTTTGGAATTCTATTCGTTGAAAATGAGGTGAATTTATGAAAAAAGGCGTTAAAGTCGTAACGATTGGCGGGGGATCTTCCTACACTCCTGAGCTTATCGAAGGATTGATCAAACGTCAGGCAACTTTACCAGTACGGGAACTGTGGCTTGTCGATATCGAAGAAGGTCAGGAAAAACTCAAGATTATTGCGGCGTTAGCCAAACGCATGGTAAAAAAAGCAAAAGTTCCGATTGAAATTCATGCGACACTGAATCGGAAGGAAGCGCTGAAAGATGCTGATTTTGTGACGACGCAGTTTCGCGTCGGACAGCTGAAGGCGCGGGATCTGGATGAAAAGATCCCGCTTCGCTACGGCGTGCTGGGACAGGAGACCAACGGTCCAGGGGGACTGTTCAAAGCATTGCGGACAATTCCGATCTTATTTGAAATTATTGAAGACTGCAAGCAACAATGTCCTAACGCCTGGATTATCAGTTTTACCAATCCGGCGGGGCTGAATGCGGAAGCAGTGCTTCGGTACAGCGGGTGGAAACGATTTATCGGGTTGTGCAACTCGCCGACGGTAATCGGCCATCGGATCGCAGGGTTGATGGGCATTCCCAATGAAGATCTGCGCATCGACTTTGCCGGGCTGAACCATATGGTCTTTGGTCTGCGTGTTTATAATCGAGGCGCTGATATCACATCGCAGGTGATCGAGGCTCTATGCCAATATAATGAAGGCAAAGAATTCGATGAACGATTTGAAAATCTGCCCTACACTCCTGATTTTATGCGTGCGCTTCATTGTATACCGTCTCCATATCTGCGTTATTACTTTTTTAAGGATGAAATGCTGAACCATGCTGAAGCGGATGCTGAGCGGGGGGAAAATCGAGCCCAGGTTGTCATGCGGGTAGAAAAAGAATTGTTTGAAAAATATGCCGATGTTCATCTGGACGAGAAACCGCAGGAATTGGAACAACGCGGGGGCGCGTATTACAGCGACGCAGCCTGCAGTCTGATCGATTCTATTTTCAATGACCGGCGGGATATACAGGTTGTGAATACGCTGAATCAAGGCGGATGTTCTTCGTTCGCCGATGATGAAGTTGTAGAAATCAGCTCTGTGATCACAAAAGAAGGGCCGCGCCCGTTGACCATGGGACGTCTGCCGATTCATGTAGAAGGAATTGTCAGGCAGATCAAATCGTTTGAAAGGCTGACTGCACAGGCGGCGTTAAATCATGATTATGCGACGGCGTTGATGGCCATGACGATCAACCCGCAGGTCATGGATGAAAAGATCGCCCGTCAGATTCTGGATGAGATGCTGAAAGCTCATCGTCAATATCTGCCAGGATGGAAGATTCCGAATGACGCGGATTGAAGCTAAAGAAACTAATCTGGGATAAAAACTTATAAAGTAAGGCTGGAAAGCAAATGCATTCCGGCCTTTTTCAAATCTGATCATATTCTGAATTATTGAGCGAAGAGGAAAAATGGTTCTTCCAGCCTGAATGACACCCCTCGCCCTTCGGTTGATCTCCTGCTAAAAACCCGGGAATAGCACAACTCAACCACCCGTCGGTCGATGTTTTTCAACTTCTGTTATAAAATAACGGCAGGAGGAGGAAGTTATGTTTGAATTAGATAAGCAACAATTCGGGGCGTTCGTTGCCGATCAGCGAAGACAGAAACAAATGACGCAAAAAGAGCTGGCGCAGAAGCTCATGATTTCAGATAAAGCGGTCAGTAAATGGGAACGCGGTTTGAATATGCCGGATATCACACTGTTAGTGCCGCTGGCTCAGGCGCTCGATGTGAGCGTGGCGGAGCTGCTGGAATGCCGGAGAATTCCCCAATCGGAACCGATGAGCGCCAATCAGGTCGACGAGCTTGTAACAAAAGCAATAACGATGGTCGAGGAAGATCCGCAGCCGCGGAAGCAGCGCCGTCAGAAAAACGGTTTGCTTCTCCTGCTTTGTCTTGCGGTTTCCGCGGGAGAAATAGGGATGCTGCTGCACTTTCATCTGGTTTCTTCCAGGATGTTCAATGATTTATTACTCGTGGAGCTGCTCAGCGTGATCTTTGGCCTCTATTTTTGTCTGTTCGCGCGGGAAAAACTGCCCGCCTATTATGATGAGAATAAAATCAGCAGTTACAGCAACGGCGTTTTCCGAATGAATCTCGTTGGAATTTACTTTAATAATCGCAACTGGCTGCCGATCATGAATGCCGGCCGCAACTGGGCGCTGGGTTCACTGGTGCTGATGCCGGCGGTGTACGGGTTTCTGATGCTTCTTTTCAATGGGGATCCTTGGCCTGTGAAGATCGTTCTGCTTCTGATCTATCTTGGAGGATTGTTCATCCCGATGATCTACGTGGGAAGGAAATATGAATAAAAAGCTTTTATGATTCGCCGGCGATGTAGTTGCCGATATTGCTTCCGGTTTGTTTCTGGTCTGAGGGAAGGCGCTTATAAAAAGCGATGGCGCTCACAAATCGGATATCCAATACGCAAAGGGTCAGGAAACGAAATTTTGAACCGCTCTATTCCTGCCCGCTTGCTATGGCTGATCGGCATATGAAAATAAAAAACTCCCGACGATGAAGTCCGTCAGAAAGCGGTCGATTCCCCAAGAAGGAATTATTTCAAAGCCGGGAGTTTTTATCACCTGATCCTGAATTTTCAAGGATTGCCGGAATTTACCAAATGAAGAAGCTTAAAGTCTTTTAACAGTGAACTCAGAACGCCACTTCTTTCTTGATAATCTGCGAAGTCATGCGGTAGAAAATCAGATAGAAGATCGTGAAGATCACAGCGCATACGCTGACGCAGGCATAGGTGAAGATCGGATTTGTCAGTTTCAGCGCCACTAACAGCGTCTGCATCAGCGGCGTCGCGAAGCTGGTGTGAATCAAAGCGGTAATCAGCGGCAGGAAGAAGACGAGCATGACCTGACGGTTGATCGTTGCGGATACCTCCTGTTCGTCCATGCCGACTTTCTGCAGGAGGATATACTGTTCACGATCGTCCATCGCTTCCGAGATCTGCTTGAAATAAATGATCAGCACGGTCGCCGTTAAAAACAGAGCGGAGAAGAACACGCCGACAAATAACAGTCCTCCATACATGCTTTTGAATTCCTGCCGGTCGTAGTCAAGACAGGTGGCAAATTGAACCGGAACGCCTGATCCGCGGACACGTTGGTTCAACGCCTCGTAAAACGCCGTGCGGTTTTCCAATGTGCCGCTGTAATTCACGCCGATCCGCGTGCTGGTTTCCCATTTCCCTTCCTGCAGATAATCCTGAACCGGCAGCATCGCCGCTTCATCCGCGAAGACCAGGAATAACAGCTCGCTGGAATCCGATGAATTCGTGCCGCCGCCGTTGTTGTATTTGCGCTGAGTGAACGGCGTGCTGCGCTGGATATCGCGGACCGCATAGGTTTTTCCATTAATCGTTAATGCTGAAAGATGAATCTGATCGTTGCCCGTCAGGATCAGAAGCTCATCACTTTGCAGCGCCGCAACCTGACCGGTAATCCGCTGGTAGGTATCGCTCTGAATCAGAAAGATATCGTAGCCATAGTCGATCACCGCACTGCGGAAACCGACGAGATAGTCGTTGTCGGTAAATGTTCCCAACGTAGAACCAATAAGTTTGGAATACGCTTCGCCATAGCTGTAAATCTGGACATCCTCCAGTGTGACATGATGCGTTTCGGCCAGCTCGGCCGCAGCCGCGGTGATTTCATCCCGCTGAGAAGAAGTCAGTTCCTCGCTGAGCGTGTAGGTCAGATCATCCGGATTGGATTCCGACAACGCATTATCCTCGCCGAAAAACAAAGCTGCGCAGCCGCCCATCGTCACTAACAACATCGTGCTGAGGATGCAGATCGTCGTCAGGCTGGAAGCATTCCGGCGGATCCGGTGGGAAAGCATCGACACCGCGACGAAGTTGTCAGGCTTGTAATAAAACGTTTTACGCTTTTTCAGCCAGCGCAGAAAGAATGTCGTGCCGGATTCAAAGAGAATGGAGGTCGCGAAGATGACAAGCATGCAATCGAAGAAAAAGACCATCAACGCGGTAAACATATTGTTGGTGAACAAGGCGACGGCATAGGCCACGATCAGGCAGATCAGGCCGAACACCGTCTTAACGGCCAGAAAACGCACCGGTTTATCCGCCTGTTTTTCGCTGTGAAGCAGCTCGATCGGATTGAGCCGATGAATCTGAAACAGTGAAACGGCGGTGGTCGCCAGAAACAAGCCGATAAAAACAGCGGCCGTCCAGCCCAGCGCAGTCCAGGAAAAGGCGTAGGGCAGGCCGTTGGGACTGTTGAGTATCCTTAACAGGATCATCCAGATCAGGCGTCCGCCGACCAGTCCCAAAAGGAGTCCCAATCCCAAGGAAGCAAGTGTTTGAATCCAGTTTTCCCAACATAAAATCAAAGAGATGTGTTTCTTTTCCATGCCCAGAATCGTATATAAGCCCAATTCCTTTTTCCGCTTTTTTAAAAGCATCTGATGGATCGAGATCATAAACAGAATCGCAAAGGTCGTGATGACGAACACGCCCAGCTGGAAAATAAAGGCCAGCGTCGCGCCGCCGCGGATTTCCGGCACATGCGGATTAAACATCATCGTCATGATCAGAAAATGCAGAAACACCGTGACGGTACTGGCGATGAAAAACGGCAGCGTCACATTTTGACCGCGTTTCAGATTGTCGCAGGCCAGACGGAAAGCATAGCGGATCATAAGCTCTCCCCATCCTGCCGCGTCGCCATGGACAACGACGCGGTAATCCGGTCGTAGAAGACTTGCTGAGACTGATCGCCGCGGCATAATTCTGCGAACAGCCTGCCGTCGCGGATAAACAGCACCCGCCGGGCATGGCTGGCCGCCAGCGAGCTGTGCGTCACCATCAAGAGCGTCTGTCCCTGTTGGTTCAGCTGATCAAAAATGTCGAGCAGCTGTTGGGATGACCGCGAATCCAGCGCTCCGGTCGGCTCGTCGGCCAGAATTAGGCGCGGCTCGGTAATGACCGCCCGTGCTACTGCAGTCCGTTGCTTTTCACCGCCGGAAATCTCGACCGGGAAATGTTCCAGCAGCGGTTCAATGCCCAGACTGGCAACGACCGGTTTTAACCGTCGTTCCATTTCCGCTAATGGCGTCCGGCTGAGCACCAGCGGAAGCAGGATGTTGTCGCGGACAGTGAAGGTGTCCAGTAAATTGAAATCCTGGAAGACGAAGCCCAGCTTTTCCCGCCGGAAGGCCGCCAGATCCTTTCCTTTGATCTGTTTCATGGATTGACCTTCCAGATAGACCTCGCCGCTGGTCGGCGTATCCAGGGTCGCCAGAATATTAAGCAAGGTCGATTTACCCGATCCCGACGCGCCCATGATCGCGACGAATTCCCCCGCTTCTATGGAGAAGCTGACTCCGGCCAGCGCGCGGCACGGTTTGCCTCCGGCGCGGGTGTTGTATACTTTTTGAATGTTCTCTGCTCGCAGCAGTTCCATTTTGCATCCCTCATTTCTTTCATCTGATCCCATTTTATCGCAGCGCTGAAATTCGCTCCATCGACTTGACGAACAATTTCCCGGGCAATCGAACATTTCTGTCACGATGCGCAAAGGAAGGAATCAGCGATAGAAAAACAGATCGGGAGAGGGGAAGATCAGATGAACCTGCGTACCTTTCTCTTTTTCGGATTCAAGATGCAGCTTGATATTGAGCGAATCGGCGGTTTTCCGGCAGAGATAAAGCCCGATCCCGCTGGCCTTGAAGTCATGGTGGCCATTATAGCCGGTATAGCCCCGCTCAAACAACCGTGCCTGATCCGCGGCGGCGATGCCCCGACCGGTATCGGCGATGATTAAATGCGGTGTCGGATCACAGCGAAACGTGACGCTGATCATGCCGGCGTCAGTGTATTTTAAGGCATTGGACAACAGCTGTTCCAGAATGAAGCCCAGCCATTTCCGGTCGGTAATAACAGGTTGATGAAACGGCGTGAAGTTCAGCTGCAGCTTTTTCAGGATGAACGGCAGCGCCTGCTTGCGGATCACTTCCTGGCACAGCTCGCCCAGATCACACGGCTCTAAAATCAGATCCTCTTTCAGATTCTCAATCTGAATCGCCTTGAGCGCGGTCTGTGCATACTGTTCCGTTCGCATCAGCGCGAGCTTCATTTCGTTGAGATGACTGGCGGAAATGGTGTCTTCCGGCTCGAGACTTTCAAGAATCAGGCTCAGTGAAGCCAGCGGCAGTTTAATTTGATGCATCCACATCGTGACCAGCTCTTCCCGCTGTTTTTGTGCGGCGTTTTGCTTTTCCTTTTCTTCCGTCAGGATGACGCGCTGCTTCAGGATCAGCTGTTGATAGCGCAGCTCCAGCGGATCACGCGTTTCCGGCATTTCTTTTTCCAGACTGATCCACGCCTCTTCCAACGCTTCCAGCTGCCGCTGCCGACGTCGATAACGACGATAATCCAGCGCGGAAATCAAGGTCAGCAGCGTCAGGACGATCAGGGCGGTGTAGCCGATCGAATCCAGCGGATACCAGTAGAGATATTGCAGGAAGGCGTAGATCGCCAGCACGATCCCTGTCCACAGAAAAAGAAACGAGCGATGACGCAGATAGCTTTTAAGCATGAAGCAAATACCCCAGTCCTTTGCGTGTTTCGATGCAGTCGTCGATGCCCAGCTGTTCCATTTTTCTGCGCAGCCGGTTGACGTTGACGGTCAGCGTGTTCTCATCGACGAAGCAGTCGTTGTTCCATAGCTTCAACATGATCTTTTCCCGGGATACGACTTTATTTTTATTTTCCAGAAGCAGCTGCAGGATTTTAAACTCATTCTTGGTCAGCTCGCATTGCCGGCCGTCTTTGCTTAAGGAAGCGTCGGCGAGATTGAAGACGGCGCCCTGAAACTCCATCAGCGTTCCCGAAGGCTCGTAGCTGTAAGCCCGGCGCAGCAGCGCCTGAATCCGGGCGACCAGAATTTCCATGGAAAACGGCTTGGTCAGATAATCGTCGCCGCCCTGATTCAACGCCATGATGATATCCATGTTTTCATTATGTGAGGACAGAAAAAGAATCGGTACCTTGGATAGTTTGCGGATTTCCGCACACCAGGCATGACCACTTTTCCCCGGCAGCGAGACGTCCATGATGATCAGCTGCGGCTGCACGCTTAAAAAATCCTTGTCCAGCTGATCAAAATCTGTCGCCGCTTCGCAAGGATAGCCCCATTTAGTTAAATTCTCCGAGATCAGCCGGGCCAGGCTGGCGTCATCCTCAATAATCCAGATCTTATTCATATCAGGCCCTCCTTCATCTTCCTTATTATAATTGAAAAAAGGCGGGAATTGGAGATTGTGACAAAAATGATCGGTTGCGCTTGTTTGATCAGGCGTCGTTAAAATCAGCTTCAGTCTCGGGGGCCGAGATCAACGCCGGCGGCGCTTTCAACCGAGTCCAGCTGATTCCGATCAAAATCCACGGGCAAAATTAGAAATGAGCGTTCTCTGTCAAAGATAAACCACTGGGTCATCGGACGGTTGACGACATATTTCAGATCCGGCGCGAAGGGGGAGATTTTCAAGTCCCAAAACTGATATTCTCTGTTCAAAAAATAATGACGCGGGCATCATGTTCCTGTTTTCCAGCTTGATTTCCAACTCACCAACCTGTAAAAAACCGTTAAACTGATGAAACTGATCGACATTTCCTTGTAGATGAAGATCCATGAATTCTGATGGACATGCGCCGACGCAGCGCATGGACAGTGTCTGATCGACGCAGCGCGGCCGGATGATCGAAAAGGTCTGAATGGCGAGAATACCGACGATCATCAAGCTTGCAATTCCAATCGCGGTCAGGATCCGGAACCAACGGCGGGGTTGTTTTTTCATAAAAGGGACTCCATTCTGAATTAAAGAGAAAGAAAACACGAGAATTTAAGATCAGGTCTGTCCGGCAGAACAGATAAGCAACAGTCTGTGATTTCAGCCTGCGCGGCAAATCCGGGATAATTTCGTACTTTATAACGAGATTTCGGGATCGACTCTTTCTTTAATGCTTAATTCTAGTTTATAATAAAAAGATAGAGAAAGAAAGCGGATGGCGGACAGGGATGAGGGAGAACAGAATGAATCAGGAAAAAACGAATGAAAAACGACTGCGGATTCTGAAGTCGGCTGCGAACTTGATCGCTCAAAAAGGCTACTACGGCGTCGGCCTGAAAGAGATTCTGGATACCTGCGGCATCCCCAAAGGATCGTTCTATTATTTCTTCCCCGGCGGCAAGAATCAGCTGGGCGTTGAAGTGCTCAATTATGCCTATGAGCGCATGGAACAGGGCATTCTGGCCTTGATCTTCCCGGTATCGGACAACGCGGTGGACGTGTTTGTCAAGATGGCGCATCACATTGCGGATATGCTGGAAAATCACAAGGGATACGCGACGTCGCTGGTCATCACGTTCATCGGCATCGAAGCTTCCGATATCAGCGCCGACATGGAGGAAGCCGCGAAACAGGTCTATCAGCGCTGGATTCGCTTATACTGCGATAAGCTGATGGCTTGCGGATACAGTCTGGAACGGGCCGGACACATCGCCCCGCAGATCTGCGCGCTGATCCACGGGATGACGCTTTCCTGCTGGATCCGCAAAGACACCTCAGATCTGTTGGCGCTGGAACCGGCGATCCGCGCCCTGCTTCAATGAGAACTATTCTCAATGAGGAAGGGAAACGACAGCGAAAAAATAAAGCTCCGCTTTTAAATCCCCCTTGGGTCAGATTTTTGACTGGGAAAGTATTTTGGGCGGAGTTTTTTTGTGGAAACAAAATGGGAGGCAGCCGGAAAAAGCGGAAAAGAAGACATGAAAAGTTCCCTGAACAGAAGGGAATTCAGGGAACTGCAATGGGATAAATCAAAGCGATCACGCTGCGGGGGTCTGCCGTTCCTGTTCAAGAAACGCCAAGAGTGAAGGCAGCATGCTTTCGTTTACGGTAAAGAAGAAGGCCATATACCGACATTTCTGAAACAATTCGCCATCCATTGTGAACGTGTAGCCCGTCTGGCAGCGGGGGTTGCAGTCGTCTGGATTGATCAACCGCTTACAAACCGAGGCTTTGCGGATCGCTTTTTTCATCGCTTCCGGCAGCGTGCTTAAAAACGCTTCATACCGGGATATGCTTTCCGGATACAGGCGCAGCTTGACGCCACTTTTCCGGCAGACGAAGTTGGCCAGCGTTTTGCGGTCCGGCTTCAGGTAGCTGACGGTGTATCCGCTTTTGGCTTCCTTGATCTCCGCCTGACAGCCCTGATTTAACAAAGCCTCATGCAAAGTCTGAACTCCCGCTTGTTCCGCAGGCTTCAGACTCTGCTTAAAATCGTCAAAGGCGGCGCTCATTGCGCGTTGCCGGATTGAGCGCATACCACGGGAATCCACACTTCAAAGCGGGCCTGGGATGGATCGGGTTCCAGATAAACCTCGATGTCCGGGCCGTTATCGTATTCATACCCGGAGGTCGGCAGCCATTCCGTGACGATTCTTCGTTCCAGATCCTGAATCGCCTGCGGACAAACCCCTTCCCCGGAGAAGATCGCCCACGTAAACGCCGGCACGACATACTCTTCTAACGGCGCTTCCGCCGGCAGATCGGTCGCCACGGAGATAAAGTATTTCCAGTTTTCATGCTCAAAGCAGGCGCTGACGCCCAAGATCCCCATCGGCTGAGCGTTCATCATCGCCGCCAGTTTTCCGATCCAGCATTCCTCTGCCGCCCGGCCCCACAGCTGCGGGACGACGCTGAAATTTTCCTCGGTGTTGCTTTTCATCGGGGCGGATAAGCCCACGATCCGAAACGCTTCTTTCTTTTCAATCCGATAATTCATTTCTTCCACTCCTTTGACAGTGATCCGGAAACTGATCGGCGGGAAAGTTTTGATGGAGCAGCCCGGCTTGCGGACGGCTGAAGGGGCAAGGCCATGCACGCTTTGGAATGCCCGATTGAAGGCGGTCGGCGAAGTATAGCCGTATTTCAGGGCAAGGTCGATGACCTTGATTTCACTCTGCTGCAGCTCGACCGCGGCAATCGACATCCGCCGCCGGCGCAGATATTCGGAAAGCGGAATGCCTGCGATGTAAGTGAACATGCGCTGATAGTGATAGCTGGAACAACAGGCGATCCGCGCAAGCTCCTCGAGCCTGATTTCTTCCGTTAAATGTTCCTCGATGTAATTCAGCGAGGCGTTGAGGCGGTCAATCCATTCCATAGTTTCCAGATCCTTTCTGTATTTTTGATTGTACTTCATGCTTGGGAGAATATCCTCGCATTTTAAGACCGGAAAAAGCGAGCTGTCAGAGGTTGATCGCGGCTTTGCGGGCCTGGCGGGTGAGTTCCTTGACCGGCAGCGTATAGAGCCGGCCATCCTTGATGAAATGCGTTCCGCATTGGCGGAATTCAAAGTGCGTATGCTGGCGTTCGCACTGGGCGCGCAAATCCAGAATCCAGGCGTAGTCTAACGGGCGGGCGCAGCGGTCCGATTCCCCGCCGGCGACAACCAGTTCGATCGTTTCATCACGCAGCCATTTTTCCAGATCCATCGCTTCCAGCATCGGCTGGCAGATAATATTCTTATGGGCGATCGGCAGCGTGGCCAACAGCGCTAACCGTTCATCCGCGCGGCGCTGATTCTCAACGGTACAGCCGATCGTCACATGGGGATAGCCCGCACCCCAGTCGTCCGGCAGACCGATGGAAAACCGTTCGATGCGCTTGGTCAGAAACAGAAAATGAAGATCCGGACGCTGACGGATGATCTGCCAGGCCTCCGCGCGCCACGGATCGGCGTCTTCGACAAAGAAGTCGGAGGAGAAGCAGACGTAGACGATCTGTCCGCCTTTCATTTTCCATTCACCGTTGGCTTTCTTTTCCAGCGGCGCGTAAAAATGCTCGCTGCGTACGACTTGGTTCGTATCGACGCCGCGGCGGGCGTCGCCTTTGTGGATATAACAATAGCGGCAGCCTTCACTTTGACGGTGACAGCCGCGCCAGGGTGTCCAGAATGCCATGATTTTCCCTCCGTGATTCTGCGGCTGACGGCCGATTGCCGGAACCTCCTAAGATTTGCGCCGAATCGTTCAATTTAAAATAAGAATCCGATTCGTTATGTTTCTCTTTCATTATGCGAAAGGAACGCGGGAAAGTAAACCGGGAAATTCAGGTTTTTCCGACGGAAAAGGGAAGGTGTGTTCCGATTGAAAGTGAGACTGAGCTGCGGCGCAGCGCATCCGGAAGCGTATTTTCTCCGCTTTGACTCCGGTGAGAAAAGGGGGTTAACCGTTGCCGGCTGGAGGGGTATTTCCACAGGATAAGGGTTGATCAGGACAAGCCGAAAATAAAACAAAGGTCTGCCGCAGGGGACAGACCTTTTTCAATCCTGGATGTTGTGGCATTACAGCGAGCAAACCTTCATGAATCATTGGTGTTGATGCGCTGCAATGGGACGTTTATTCGCCCAGGCTGTTGACCGCGCTGATGCCGGCCAGACGTCCGGACGTATAAGCCCAACCCTGAGCTGCGCCGCCATAGGTGACGTATTCACGCTGTTCTGAGAACAGAACGCCCAGAGAATCCGTGCCGACCGCGTACAGGCCGTTGATCGGCGTCGCATTGTCGGAGCCTAAGACCTGCATGTCAGTGTTGACGTCCAAGCCGCCGACCGTGGAGTAAATGTAGGAAGCGCCGACAAAGGCGTAATATGGGCCTTCTTCGCCGATCTTCATCGTTAAGAAGTCCGCGGCCTTGCCGAATTCTTCATCCTTGCCCGCTTCCACCGCGGCATTGTAGCGGTCGACATTGTCTTTCAAGACCGCCGGGTCGATCTTCAGCTGCTTTGCCAGATCTTCCAGCGTATCGGCTTTATAAGCGATGCCTTTTTTCACGCACAGGTCGATCAGCTCGTCCACCGGCAGCGGTTTGCCTGCGTCGATGCCGCCCTGGCAGGTCAGATCGTCGTTGAAGCTGACCGGCAGACCGTTCTTTTCAACGTCGCGGAAGAAGTCATCCGACCAGATCGTGTAGTAGCGCGGACCGGATTTCCAGGTCTGGAAGGTGCCTGCTTCGTTGGAGAAACGTTCGCCCTTCATGTTGACCTGTAATGCGTAAGCAGCGCTGGCCAGCGCATTCGGGAAATCGTTGAGCGAGTTGCGGCGCGGCAGCTGTGTCCAGAAGCCCACGTCGTTTTCATCGCCGACGACTTCAACCGGATATTCGTGCAGCGTGATCGGCGCGCCCTGCAAGTGAACCATCGGCGGCATCCCGATATTGTAGGTACCGGCGCCCAGATCCAGCGCGGAACTGATCATCGTGCCGTCGTTCTGCTGCATGCCGTACATCAGCCAGCTGCCCTGCAGCGGGTAATACTGGTTGGACAGGTATTTTTCCTGCAGCGCGGCGTTGTTGGAGAAGCCGCCTGTGCCGATGATGACTTTCTTGGCATTGATGGTGTACTGCTTGCCATCGTAACGTTCCGCCTTGACGCCGGTTACGGTGTTGGTGTCCTTGTCATAAATCAATTCTTTAGCTTCGACTTCCAGCAGATACTGGCCGCCAACCTTTTCATAGTCGGCGATCATGCTGTCAAACATTTCGCCGGTTTCTTTCTTCCAGTTGCCGTAACCCTGGCCGGTATACTGGAATTTGACGTACCAGATATCCTCGTCAGTGAAACCGCGCTGCGGTCCGCCGTATTGATAGCCTTCGCCTTCCGGGGAACCCTTGCCGTAATCAAAGCCGTGGCTGATCAGCCAGTCGACCGTCTTGCCGGATTCGTCGAAGAACAGATCCAGAAGATCCTGCTTCGCATCGCCCTTGGTAAAGTTGTTCCAGTCTTCCTTCATCGCTTTGGCGTCGACATAATCCTTGCCGCCATGGTAGGTCTTGTCGTATTCCGGGGCGTTGATGCCCATCGTGTCCGCGGTGATGCAGGAGGTGCCGCCGTATTTGCCGGCTTTGTCAATCGCCAGAACGCTGACCTTGGAGGCGTCGTTGCCATTGGCCGCGTACTGAGTTTCAGCCGCGCTCATCGCCGCCGCTGTGCCGGAGCCGCCCAGGCCGACGACTAAGACGTCGACGTCAATCGTTTCCTGCTCTGTGGATTTGGTCGGCGCCTTATAGAAATTCTTGATCGCCGCCGCTTCGGAGCCACCTTCGGCCAATGCCTGGGCAACGGCTTTTTCCGTAGCCTGCTTGATGCCCGTGCTGGAACCGGTGCAGCCGGTGATCGAATCGACGGTGACCGACTGATTTTCCAGAATCCGCGGAATCAGTTTTTCCTTTGCCGCTTCCAAGAATGGGTAGGTGTCGCCGTTGTCCAGCACTTCAATGCTTTCAATCTTGTCTTCGCTGACCGTGACCGCGACTTCCATTTCCTTCAACAAGGAGAAACCGCTGGCGGTGACGGTGTAGGTGCCGGCCTTCATCTTGGCGGCCGGAATTTCCGCGCTTGTGCCGTTGTATTCGTCGATCGCTTCCTGCACCGCGGTTTTAATTGCAGTGGATGTGATGGTTGCGCCTGCGACGCCGTCCACGTCCGCGCTGCCTGCCTCGGCGATTTTCGCCGGCAGTTCCTGAATCGCCTGACCGCCGATCGTCGGCGTTTCCTCGTCGCCGACCGCCTCCACACTGGTCAGCTTGCCCTCTTTGTCAAAGTTCACGGTGACGGTGACATCGCCGCCGAATCCTTTGGCTGTTTTTGTGATCGTCGCTTCGCCTTTCGAACTACCGCTTCCCTGAGCCGGTTCATTCTTCGTACCGCAGGCCGCGGTGGTCATCATCAGGCCCGCAAGCAGAAGCGCCGTCAGCTTTTTACTGCTTTTCATCATTATTTCCTCCCTTTCTTCCTCTGCGGTTAACAAAAACTTCCGCAGATTTCGTCTGTATTCTATCATGAGAAAGAATTATCAAGGATTAAGTGAAGATTAATTTTTTGATTATTAGTTCTAATATTGAACTGTAAATGGTTATGAATTCAGATCACGCGCACGGGCCCGCCGCTTTCCGATTCATCCCTCAGGCAAGAAAATCTGATGGAAAGAATTGATTTTCCGGCGGGGGTTCACTATAATGGAACGCACAGAACAGGAGTGAAAAAATGCTCAAAGAATTTAAGAAATTTGCGCTGAAAGGCAACATGATCGATCTGGCGGTCGGCGTGATCATCGGCGGAGGCTTCAACGCGTTAGTCACGTCGATGGTCAACGATATCATCATGCCGGTGATCAGTCTGTTTACCGGCCGGCTGGATTTCACCAATATGTTCATTGCGCTGGACGGCCAGCATTACCCGACGCTGGCGGAAGCGCAGGCACATACTTCCACGATCGCTTACGGCAGCTTCATCACCGGACTGATCAATTTTCTGTTAACCGCGTTTGTCATCTTCCTGATCATTCGCTGGATGAACAAGCTGCGTGCCAGGGAAGAACCGGCGCCGCAGCCGAAGACGACCAAGGTCTGCCCTTTCTGCAAGACCGAGATTGATCTGCATGCCACCCGCTGCCCGCACTGCACTTCCCAGCTGGAAGCGGAATAAACGGATTCTGTCGGAAGCTCTCCTTCGAGGAGAGTTTTTCTTTTTTCTTACAATTTTTTGAATTCAACTTTCATCAGATTGATTTGTGGTACAGTAAACGTATTGAATCATAGAAAGAAGGCGGTTGACTTGGAAAATAAAACGCTGCTGCAGGCCTTCGAGTGGTATCTGCCCGAGGATCAGCAGCATTGGAAGCGGTGCGCCGCGATGGCGGAAAGCTGGGCTGCGCTGGGAATCAGCGGTGTCTGGCTGCCGCCGGCCTATAAAGGCACAGGCGGAAAAAGCGACGTCGGCTACGGCGTGTATGATACGTATGATCTGGGAGAATTTGATCAGAAAGGGACTGTCGCCACGAAATATGGAACACGCGCGGAGTATCTTGAAGCTGTTGCAGCGCTGCATCGGGCCGGAATTGAAGTGATGGCCGATATCGTGCTGAACCACCGGCTGGGCGCGGATGCGCAGGAGGAAGTGCTGGCGGTGCAGGACGCCGGGGACAACCGGAACCAGACCGTTGCGGATCCCCGGACGATTCAGGCGTGGACGAAGTTCACATTCCCGGGGCGGAAAGGAAAGTATTCCGATTTCACCTGGAACTGGAGTCATTTTGACGGCACGGATTGGGACAGCGATTGGAAGTACAGCGGAATCTTCCGCTTTGTCGGGAAACAATGGGATCAGGAAACCGACAGCGAGAATGGCAATTATGACTATCTGATGGGCGCGGATCTCGATCTGTCCAATCCAGAGGTTATCGCGGAACTGGACCGCTGGGGTCAGTGGTATTACGATACGGTGAAAATGGACGGCTTCCGTTTGGACGCGGTAAAGCACATGGATTTTCAGTTTTATACTCACTGGCTGGGCGAGCTGCGTCAAAACACCGGTCAGACATTGCCGGCCGTGGGCGAATATTGGAGCTGGGAGCTGGATAAGCTGCGGCATTATCTGGACGTTTGCGGTCATTGCATGCGGTTGTTCGATGTGCCGTTACATTATCAGTTTGTCAAAGCCGCCACCAGCAACGCCCAGTTTGACATGGCTCAGATTTTGAGCAACACGTTAGTTCAGACGGAGCCGGACGCTGCCGTGACGTTTGTCGATAATCACGATACCCAACCCTCCCAGGCGCTGGCATCATGGGTGCCGGCCTGGTTTAAGCCGCTGGCCTATGCGCTGATCCTGTTGCGGAAGGAGGGCATTCCGTGTGTTTTTTACGGTGATTTAGTTGGAATTCCGCATGACCGCATTGCGCCGGTGATGGGGTTGGAGCGAATGATCCGGGCGCGCCGGGATTACGCCTATGGTCTTCAGCGCGATTACTTTGACGACGCCAATATCATCGGCTGGACGCTGTCCGGGGACGATCAACATCCGCATTCCGGTCTGGCGGTGATCATGAGCGATGCGCCGGGCGGAACCAAAACGATGGAGCTGGGCGCGGCTCTGGCGGGCAAGACGATGCGGGATGTGCTGATGAATCAGACAGAAATCATACAGCTGGATGAAAACGGATGCGGTACGTTCCCGGTCGGCGGGGGCAGCGTGAGCGTCTGGGCGCTGGATGAAGCCTACGACGCGCTGACGCTGACCTTATAAAGCAGGTTTCATCAACGATACAGAAAAAGTAAAACCATCGCAGGCTGCCGATTGATCGCACTGGTATCGCTTTAGAAAGTCGTGGAAAGGCTGCCCTTTCGGATTTCAGACTTTGCCTTCATTCAAACAAATTTGCTTGCCGAAATCCGACCGATCGGTTATCCTGAAATCAGAAATCAGAAATCAGAAATCAGAAATCAGAAATCAGAAATCAGAAATCAGAAATCAGAAATCAGAAATCAGAAAACAGAAGACAGAAAACAGAAGACAGAAGACAGAAATTAGAAGACAGAAGACAGAAAACAGACCGGAGAAATCCCCGGTTCAGGAGGAATGACGCATGAATCAAGCGGAAGCGGCACGCAGAGCGATGGCCGAATGGCTGGCTGACGAACATGAACTGGGCAGTGTCCCTGAATGTTTGGAACAAACACAGGAATTTGATCTGCATGATCTGCATTATTATATCTTCCGCTACAAACCAACCCGGAATCATCCCGACTGGCTGCTGGGGGTCGCGGGCGGTTATGAAAAGGACGCGCTTGATCATTGCGGACATGTGTTCAGCGAAATGGAAGTATATCAGGAAGCAAACGCTGTCGATCAGGCGGTCGCGCTGGTTGAACAGGTCCGCGCCTATTGCATGCGGGAAGGGGCAAAGCAGGAGGAAGCAGCCGGGATCGGCCCGTTCGCCGGTTTTGTGCTGCTGCGGGAAGCGCGTTGGGATCCGCGGAAGCTGGCGGACGATTTGCGCGAAAGGTGGCAGATTGAGATCCGTGAGCTGCCGGACGATCCAGATCAGCCGCTGGTGGCCGAAGTCGACGGGATGACCCTGGCCGTCAGCCTGATGGGCGCGCCGGTTCCCAATCAGGAAGCAGAACGCAATGCGGAGAACAATTACCTGTGGCCGCAGGCTGTCGAAATGACGAAACAGCATCAGGCTCATTTGCTGGTCGCGGTGTTAGGTCGAGATCAGGCGGCGCTGATTCAGGCTTCGCTTTATACGAAGCTGATGGCCAGCTGCTGCCGGCAGGACGGCGTTCTTGGCGTCTATACGACCGGTACGGTGTACGAACCAAAGCTGTATCGGGAAGTCGCAGAACAGATGAACGAGGGCGAACTGCCGATCTACGACTGGGTGTATCTCGGACTGTACCGCAGCGAAGCGGGCATGTGCGCGTACACCTATGGGCTTCAGGCCTTTGGAAAACGGGAGATGGAGGTGCTGGACAGCGCCGCTTCGCCGCAGCAGCTGCACGATTTCCTCTATGCCATTGCCAGCTATGTCCTCGATCAGGACGTGACGCTCAACGATGGGGAAACGATCGGCTTCAGCGCCGAAGAAAAACTGCCGATCACCTGCGGACCGGGCCGGTCGCTGGATCAGACGATGCTGCAAATCCGCTATCAGCCGGCATAAAATAAATAAAAAAACGTTGATTCCCAACCGCCGGGCCAAAGCCGAAGCGGAGCGCACGGATCAACGTTTTTCTTATGAAATGGGCCCGTACAGCGAACAGGACCCTCAATGAGAAGGCAAACAAAGTGGAAACCGCAGTTGGGTTGAAAGCGTGGCACTTTGGACACGGAATGCCCTTGATTATCCATCCTTCCTGCGATCTGGCGAAGGGGTGGCGGGAAGCCTGACTTTTACAGAAGATTCAGATTTTCCAGCCGCTCCTGTTCGTTCTCCTTCAAAATCAAATCAATGCACTCCGCGACGGAATCCACAACCGTTTTCGCCTTCGCCTGGATATCCGGGCGGGCATGACTCATACAATAGCTGTGCGGGATCATCGCGAACATTTCAAAGTCGTTTTCCGAATCCCCGATCACTGCGACTTCATCCAGACCGACGCCGGTCAGTGCCGCGATCTTGGCAATCCCGGTCCCCTAGTTAGCGCCGTCTTTCAAAATGACGATCGAATACGGACTGGTCTGAATAATCTGATACCGTTCGAAGAATTTCCGCTTTAACATATCCTTATAATAATCGACGCCCTCTTCCTGCTGGAAGTGGCAGAAACAGGCGGTGATGTGCGTGTGGTGCGGATCCCGGATATATTCGGAAATCGACTCGTCCAGCACCTGCCGGCAATCGCGGATCCGGTGCTTGGGATTGAGCTTATATTCCATCGCCTGTTCCCCGAAAGGATCCTCAAAAATATAGTCGTTGTCCTGTGTGACGACCAGAAAACGATGCTCGTAGGCACTGTCGGAGAAAACCTCCAGAAGCGCTTCAATTTCATCGTGGTCGAAATCTGTCTGATAGATGAAGCGGCCATTCAGCCGGATGGAAGCGCCGCAGATGCCGACGGTGTCAAACACCAGATCGGAACCAAAATGATGTGGCAGAAAATTCACAGACCGGCCGGTCGCAATCGCAAACCGTACGCCGTGATCCTGCAGCCGGCGGATCGCCGCGCGGTTTTCTTCGCTGACGCCGCTGGTCAGCACAGGCGGGATATACAACAACGTACCGTCCAGGTCGGAGAATAAGATTTTGATCAAAGAAAATCACCTCAGTCCCATTATATCAGGAAATCGCTTATTTTCTTTTCCGCTTTGTTAAAAATGCCGAAAAAAGAAGAAAACAGGCGAATTATTGATCCAGAACGCAGCGCGCGTATTTTGATCGTCTGTTTTCCCGATAAGTCAATCCCGCCTGACTTAACAGATCCAGAAAAAAGGCTTTTCCCGCCTGCGGATCACCGGTGACCTCAAATTCGATTTCATAATCGCTGCGGCCGTTGATCAGGCTGTGATCCAGACATAACTCGCCTAAAGGATAAACGCGCAGATGCCGGTGCGTGATCATTTGACCGCAGACATGAACGGGCAGCGTAAGCCCCAGCTTGTCAAACAAAGCCCGAATTTCCGGGTTGTCAAACGCTTCCGGACTGTTTTCCGGCAGCTCCATCTCGATCTCCCGCACACCCTGAGCCTGGGGAATCTTCATGGTGAACAGATGCTTGCCCTGCACGTCGCGGATCCGCATCGCGATCTGCTTTAACGTTGAGCTGGGCGTGCAGTCATAATACACGTTGGACTGCACGAGGACCTGATCGACGCCGGTCAAATCACGCAGCTGGCTGAACTCCTGTTCGCTGACCAACATTTTATATTCAATTTCAAGATTTTCATTCATTGGAAAGTTCACCTCTTCCCTGTATGATATAATAAGGAAGCAGAAAAGAAAAGGAAAACCGCGAGGGAGAAAGCTTCGCGGCATAAAGGAGATGCGCATGAATCAACGACCGGCACTGATCTGGGATTTCGACGGAACACTGGCTTATCAGGAAGGCAAATGGTCCGGAGCGATGCTGGCGGCGATGAACGAGCTGGCGCCGGGGCATGGGTTGACATTGAAGGACGTCCGCCCGCTGATGCACAGCGGATTTCCATGGGACGAACCGGAAAAGCTGCACCCGGAGCTGACGGATCCGCAAGCCTGGTGGACCTTTTTGGAGGCGTATCTGGTTCGGGTCGCGCTTGCACTGGGCTTCAATGGTGATCAAGCGCAGCGAATCGCCCGGCGGGTGCACCGCGTTCAGGCCGACAGCCGCTCTTATCATCTTTATCCTGATACGCTTGCAACGCTGGATTGCCTGAAACGCGAAGGCTACCGGATGATCATCCTGTCCAATCATGTGCCGGAGCTGCCGCAGATTGTCCGCGGCCTCGGCTTGACGGACGCCTTTGAAGCCGTGCTGGGCTCCGCGCAGACGGCCGTGGAAAAGCCCCATCCTCAGGCGTTCAGGCTGGCGATGGAAACCTTGGGAAATCCATCGGCGGCGGTGATGATCGGTGATAATCCGATCGCGGATGGTCAGGGCGCTCTTCAGGCGGGCCTGCAGCCGTTGTTAGTGCATGGTTGTGATGAATGCGCATCGTTTTGGCATTGCGGTCAGCTGTGCGAGATTCCTGCGCTGCTGGCGTCCAAGTTCAAAGACAGGGAAATAACAACGCAATAGAATAAAGCGTGCAGCCTGAGTTTTCTTCTTCTTTGAAAATCGGGCATGCGAAAAGTCAGAAAGACGGCAGGCAAAGCTTTGAAAGCCACGGAAAAAAGCAGGCGAAAAGCCGTGAAAAAAAGCAGCTTAATGCGAATGGATGAAAAGCATTGAAGCTGGGAAAAAAGCGAAGAAAGCGAGAAAGAGTATGAAACAAAAGTTTGCGGTCGTTCACCGGCCCGATGAAACATCCCGGCAGCTGAAAAGCGAGCTGGCGGATAAATTGCGTGAGAAAGGCTGGACGGAAGAGGAACGGCAGCCCGATCTGGTCTTTGCGATCGGTGGGGACGGCACATTTCTCTATGCCGTGCACGAATATCTGGATCAGCTGGAAAATGTAAAGTTTGTCGGGATTCACAGCGGAACACTCGGCTTTTTCTGCGATTACCGCTGCGATGAGATGGATCTGTGCGTTCAAGATGTGACCCACCGCAGTCCAAAGTGCGAAAGCGCACGTCTGCTTCAGGTCACGGCACGCGGTGAGAAACAGGAAAAAACGATCTATGCGTTAAACGAAATGCGGATTGAAAACGTGACGAAAACGCAGCTGATGGATATCGAGATCAACGGTTCTTTCTTTGAAACCTTCCGCGGAACGGGGTTGTGTCTGTGTACGCAGATCGGTTCCACGGCTTATAACCGCTCCTTAGGCGGGGCGGTGATCGAAAGCGGCCTTCCGCTATTGCAGCTGAGCGAAATTACGGGAATTCATCACCGTGCTTACCGCTCGTTGGGTTCGCCTCTGATCCTGCGGCCGGAATCCGTGATTAAGCTGCGGTCCGCCAACTTCGAAGGCGCGCTTCTGTGCTATGATCACCTGTGCTTCAACCTTGATCAGGAAACTGAAATCGAAGTGTTCCAGAGTCCGAAGCAGGTTCAGATTGCCCGGTATCGGGATCTGGCTTATTTGCAGCGGCTGCGGATTCTGTTTTAGACTGGGCTTAATCAGCGGTTGAATTCGGGGTTAAACCCGCGGCTTGACCGGAAGATGGATTTCGGCATAGTTCCGATCAATCCCCAGCTGAAACTGAAATTTGATCGGAGATGAAAGAAAACCGTGGGCAGAAGAAACCTTAAAGAACAAAAGGAAGGTCGGGACTGAAAATTAAACTGGGAATCAGACTCAAAACAAATAAAGAAAAGGAGCGATGAAGATGAAACCGAACGTAATTATGATTTTGATCGACGATTTGGGATGGATGGATTTAAGCTGTCAGGGAAGCTCGTTTTATGAAACGCCGCACATCGACCAGCTGCGAAAAGAAGGCATGGCTTTTGATCAAGCCTACGCCGCCTGCCCGGTTTGTTCGCCCAGCCGCGCCAGTATTCTGTCCGGCAAATATCCGGCCCGCTTAAAGGTGACTGATTGGATCGATCATGAGAACTATCATCCCTGCCGCGGCAAGCTGATCGACGCGCCGTATATCAAGGAGCTGCCGGTCAGCGAGTTCTCGATGGCGAAAGCCTTTCAGGAAGCCGGCTATCAGACCTGGCATGTCGGAAAATGGCATCTGGGAAAAGAAGCGGCGTATCCGGAGCATCACGGCTTTGATGTCAACCTCGGGGGCAGCTGGTGGGGCCATCCGAAGAAGGGGTATTTCAGTCCGTATCACATGGAAAACCTCAGCGATGGACCGGAAGGGGAATACCTGACCGACCGGATCGGCGCAGAAGCGGCCGCCTTGATCCGCAGTCGTGACCGTCAGCGTCCATTTTTCCTGAACCTCTGGCACTATGCGGTGCATACGCCGCTGCAGGCCAAGGCGGAAGATATCGCCTACTTTGAAGAAAAAGCGAAGCGGAGGGGACTGGATCAGCAGGATCCGTTTGAGATCGGCGATCCGTTTCCGATCCTGCAGAAAAAGGATAAGCGGATCACCCGCCGGATTGTTCAGTCGGATCCGGTGTATGCCGCGATGATCAAGGCACTGGACGACAGCGTCGGCCAGCTGATGGCGACGTTAAAAGCGGAAGGGCTGGACGAGGACACAATCGTGATTTTCACTTCGGATAACGGCGGACTGGCAACGGCGGAACATTCGCCGACCTGCAACTTCCCGTTGTCGGAGGGCAAGGGCTGGATGTATGAAGGCGCGGTGCGGGAACCGTTGTTTGTGCGCTGGCCGGGGAAGATCGAGGCGGGAAGTCTTAGTCACGCGCTGACAACCAGTCCGGATTTCTATCCGACATTGCTTGAGCTGTGCGGTCTGCCGCTGCGTCCGCAGCAGCATTGCGACGGCGTGAGCCTGGCTCCGGTGCTGTTGAATCCGCAGGCGGAATTTGACCGCGGGCCGATCTTCTGGCATTATCCGCATTATGGCAATCAGGGCGGAACCCCAGGCTCGGCGCTGCGCTGCGGGAAATGGAAATACATCGAATTTTATGAAGATCACAGCGTCCGGCTGTTTGATCTGGAACAGGATGTTTCGGAAAAACACAATGTGGCTGAGGCCAATCCGGATTTAGTCCGGCAGTTCCACAGCCTGCTTCATGAATGGCTGGAAGCGGTGGATGCGTGGTATCCGGAGGTGAATCCCAATGCAGAACAGGACATGGCGTGATGCCATCCGCGCTTACGTTCCCTTCAACGAACAGGAACGCAGCGATAAAGCCCGGTTTCTGGAAGTGCTGGATCTGGAAAATATCCTGACCCGGGAGAATGAAGAAGCGCATGTTTCCTCCTCGGCCTGGGTGATGAACGAAGCGCTGGATCAGGTGCTGATGGCTTATCATAATATTTATCAGTCGTATTCCTGGCTCGGCGGTCATGCGGATGGGGATCCGGATTTGTTTGCGGTCGCGCTGCGGGAAGCGAAAGAGGAAAGTGGAATTACGGAGCTGACGCCGTTTTCCCGGGAAATTCTGGCATTGGATATCCTGCCTGTCCCGGCGCATATCAAGCGGGGCAAGCCGGTGAAGGAACACGAACATTTGAACGTGACCTATTTGTTTATCGCACCGACGGATCAGACGCTGAGTGTCAAAGCGGATGAGAACAGCGCCGTTGCCTGGATTCCGATCGCGGATCTGCCCAAGGTGGTCAGCGAAGCGCGGATGCTTCCAGTCTATGAAAAGCTGATCGCGCGCTCCCGTCAGTGGAAAGGGGAAGCACTGCGCGAAAAGGAGCCGCAATGAAAAAAGAAATCGTAGTGGCCGGCGGTTGTTTCTGGGGTGTTCAGGAATATTACCGACGGTTAAAGGGTGTTGAGGAAACACGCGTCGGATATGCTCAGGGAAGTCTTGAAAACCCAAACTACGCGCAGGTGAAGCGGCAGATCAGCGGGCATGCGGAATGCGTGCGGATCGTGTATGATTCCGATCAGATCACGCTCGAACAGCTGCTGGATCATCTGTTTCGAATCATTGATCCGACGTCCCTGAATCGGCAGGGCAACGATGTGGGAACGTCCTACCGCACGGGAATTTATCCGGCTTGCGCGGAAGACGAGGCGATCGCGCGGCAGTTTGTGAAGGAGCGGCAGAAAAACTATGCCCGTCCAATCGTGACGGAGGTCGAACGGTTAGTCTGCTTTTATGACGCCGAACAGGAACATCAGGATTATCTCGTGCGTCATCCGCAGGGGTATTGCCATGTTGATTTTTCCGTGATGCGGCCGCAGGAGCGGAAAGCGCAGCGGGAAATCACAGGGATGCGGTCGGATCATGTTGGATTGGATTGAAGCGGAAGCAAAGTTCAAAATTTAAGAGTTTCACGCTTTTTCGAACTTTTAGAAAAGGAAAGAGAGTTGTCGGCAGCGGCAGCTTTTTTCCTTTTCTTCAAGGAGGGCGGCCGTTACCGCAGCGCTGAGTTTCATGCATTCTCTAACATGATTCGGGAATTTCGCTTTTCAAAGCGGGAGAACTCCGGTATCATTAAGGTAGAAAACAGGAGGAAATTCGAATGTTGAAAGACTATGCGCTTCATTATTATGAGCAGGGATATAATTGTGCGGAAAGCCTGGTTTATGGGGCGAACGCGGCGTGGCATTTAAATTTGGATGAAAATGCTTGTCATCTGATGGCCGGTTTGGGCGGCGGCTTGCAGGTGGGGGATGTGTGCGGCGCACTGACTGGAGCCGTGTGCGCGCTGGGGTGTCTGATCGTGAAAACCAAAGCGCATGACTGCGCGGAGTTAAAGCCTTTGACGCAAGCGGTAGTCGAACAAGTGCGCCAGCGGCTGGGATCGCTGCGCTGCGAGGAAATCAAGCCGCGGCTGTTTCAGCCGGAGCGCCGGTGTGCGGCAACGGTGGAAAACTGTGCGGATATTTTGGAAGCGGTGCTGCGGGATGTCGGCTTGTTGCCGAAACCGCTGGAAGGCGTGGACGAAACGGCAGCCTGACGCTGAAAATAAGAACCATCACGAAAGGGGACCGCAGCGGGAGACACTTTTGATTTTTCCTGAATTTGAGGAGGATGAGAATTGGGGGCTTATCCGATTCTTAACGGTGCGTGCAGCGGTTATCTGAACAGGAAGAAAGCGAGGAAGAACTATGCAGATAAAACCTCATCTGCCTTATGTACTTTTGATGGCGGTTAACTTGTGGATTCTGCCGGCAGTCATCAGGGACACAGGAACGGCCATGGTCATGATGTTGGCCGGCCTGCCGCTGATCACGTTGATCATCGCGGCGGCGCATGCGCGGAAGGCGGGTTTTGTGGCCGCTTTTGCGATCGCCACGGGAATCTTGTTTATCCCTGCGATTTTTCTATATTTTAATGAAAGCGCGTGGGTTTACAGCCCGGCGTATGCTTTGATCGCGCTGATCGGTGGCGTCGTTGGAAAGGGCCTGAGCTCGGAAAGAGGAAGCAAGTAAACGATGCCGTTGGAAATTGTCAGAAAGGATTTGAGCGAAGTGACCGCCGACGCGGTTGTGAGCTTCGTCAATTCCGGCGTTGAAGAGGGTGCCGTTCGCGTAGATCATCAACAAAGCTTTCCAGCGGGATGTGAGATTGAACAACGGACTTGTCAGGCTGCGGTACTGATCGAGGTGATCATGCCGCAAAATGCGGGTGAAAATTCCGGGACGGCGGTGTTATTGGCGCGAGCGTATCGGCAGGCGCTGGCGGCGGTGGTCCGGGAACATTGCAGGTCGGTGGCGGTCGAATGGCCAAAGATGAGCCTGCCTGGGATATCAGAAGATGAACTGTTATCCATAATCGTGCAGGGGGAACGTGAATTTCTGGCAGAACAGGAATTATGGGTGACGCTGGTTGTGGAGGATGTTAGTCGATTGCGGCTGTCGGATTCGTTAATCGGTGCAGTCAGCCAATACATTGAGGATCATTATGATCAGGCACTTCCGCGAGAGAAAACAGGCCATGTTCTTGCGAAAATGAAGAACTTCATCGCGCCGGTTGACGAAGATAATGCAGCGGATGAGGAACTTCAGGATATTCCTGCAGAAGAAATGTGTCTTTTTGAAGAAATAGCAGAAAAGGCTCCATCAGATGATTTTCATGGAACCGAAAATACGGGCGGTGAATCCGCATTTGTTTGAACAGTTGATCGCGCAGCGTGAGGAATCATTTTCCAAATCGCTGCTGCGGCTGATCGACGAAAAGGGAATGACTGATCCGCAAGTCTATAAAAGAGCGAATCTTGACCGGAAGTTGTTTTCCAAGATTCGAATTCAGAAGGATTACCGGCCAAGTAAAACGACGGCGCTGGCGCTGGCGATTGCGCTGGAGCTGAATCTGGATGAACTGAAGGTCTTGATCGGACGGGCCGGCTATGCCTTGACCCATGCCAGTAAGCTGGATATTATCGTTGAATATTTCCTCAGTCAGGGGATTTATGATTTGTTTCAGATCAACGAGGTGTTGTTTGCTTTTGATCAGCCGCTTTTGGGCGGTCGTTCGTTTTAATTTGCTTTGTCGCCTGCCAAGCGACCTTCGCTGATGTCTTTCGGCTTAAACTGGAAGCACAGAGGAGGCAAAAGTAATGAAGAAAACAATGAAGAAAGTCATGAAGGAAACAATGGAAATTGTATTTATTCTGGATCGCAGTGGCAGTATGGCGGGTTTGGAACAGGACACGATTGGCGGATTTAACAGCTTGATTGAAAAACAGAAGCAGAGGACAAGCCGGGCGAGGGTTTCGTTAATTTTATTTGACAACCGAACCGAGGTGATTTTGGATCGTGTTCCGATTGAGGACGTCGGATGCTTGAGTGAAGAAGAATATAATGTCCGGGGCAGCACCGCGTTATTGGATGCGGTCGGCCGTTCAGTATGGCATATCGCGCGGGTGCATCAAAAGATGAACGTGGAAAACCGTCCGGAAAAGACGTTATTTATCATTACGACGGACGGCATGGAAAATTCCAGCGTTGAATATTCTCTGGATCAGGTAAAACAGTTGATCGAGCGGCAGAAAGAGCGGGATCATTGGGAATTTTTATTCCTGGGTGCGAATATCGACGCGGTGCAGACTGCGGGCAGGATGGGAATCGAAGCGAGCCGGGCTGTGAATTTCCATGCGGATAAGCCGGGAATGCGAAAAAATTTCGGCGTTCTGGTGAATGCAATATCGAGTTTTGCGGAATCCGAAGAATTAAACGAAAACTGGGCCGAGGATATTCAGAAAGATTTTGAAAGCCGCAAACAAGAAGTTCGTTTTTCGAAGTAAGAAGAATAGAAAAATCATAATGAATAGAGTTTTGAATTGGGTATCCATGGATGTTTCTACAATGATCAATATCGGAAAAGCGGCAGTCAGAGCTGCCCTTTTTATTTTGATTTCTATGGGTAAGTAAAGTTGCTGAGAAAGTGGAAAGCTAAATTGAAATCAAGACGTTTCTGAGTTATAATGAAATTGTAAAATTAACTCAAGAAAGTATTTTTGATTTTTTTAATTATTTTAGGAGGCTTTTTCCGATTTTCCGCAATATTAATGATAG